>CANPWK010000006.1 GCA_947584105.1 uncultured Bacilli bacterium | reverse complement strand
AATTCTTTGGCTGTTTCAATACTAATATTGCCATCTACTTCAATTTGGATATTATTTAATTTATTTTTTAATAAATATTTTTTTAATTGATCAACCTTATTAATTGTAAAAGGTAACATTTTTTGACCTGCAAATCCAGGATTAACCATCATTAATAAAATACCATCTATATCATTATAATATGGTTCTAAAACTTTAAAATCAGTTTCTGGATTAAGTGCAATAAATGCTTTAGCTCCCTTAGAATGGATATATCTAATGCAATCTTTTATATCACTATTATTTTCATAATGAAAAGCCACTTGATCATTCTCTTTTACATCAAACCAAGTTAATTTTTTTAAAGGATTGTTTACTAAAAAATGGAAATCAAAAGGAATTGTTGTACTGTTTCTCAAAGATTTGACATAATCTGTTCCTAAAGCTAAATTTGGAACAAAATCACCATCCATAATATCAATATGTAAAAACTCTATTTGATTTTTTTCAAACACATCTAAATAATAAAATATTTTATCTAAACTAGCACACATCATAGATGCTGAAATTTTTCCTTTATTCATTTTCTACTTCCCCCTGGTAATAATATAGTTTTTAATTTAAAATCTTTATTTTTAACATATTCAAACGCTTCCTCATACTGATCCATTGAATAAACTTTTGTAATTAATTTTTGAAAATCAATATCCCGATTCATAGCTAAATTTATAACATCTTTCCAATCGTTTTTATTAGAGCCAAAACTAGAATTCCAACTTCCAATAACATTAAGTTCTTTTCTCAAAATTTTCCAATAATTTTTTTTATCTAATAAAACGTCTTCCTTGGGATTTCCAACCAATATAACTTCTTTAGTAGGAATACTAAAAGCTTGATTTATTGATTTATTTGTTCCTACAACCTCAAAAGTAGATGTTATATCTATATTAGTTAATTCATTTAATAAATTTTCATTGCTCATAATAGGAATAAAACCATAAGCCTTAGCATAATTTAAACTCTCATTTCTTCTTCCAGCCATATACACATTTGCACCCATTCTTAGTGCAAATATTCCTATTAAAAAGCCTATTGTTCCTGTACCAATTATTAATACATTATCTCCTTTATTAAAATGAGCTTTTCTAGTAGCATGAAGTCCTACTGCAGCTGGTTCTAATAAAGCAGCTTCTTCATATTTAAGATTATCAAATAAAACCAAATTCCAAACCGGAACTACTAAATACTCACTAAATCCTCCATCGCAACGAGAACCAAAATAATTATAATTGTTACATAAAGCATAATTTTCCACTTTGCAAGCTGCACATTCATTACAAGGAATAAGAGGAAATACCGATGCTTTTTTACCTAATAAATACTCATTTTCATCATCGTATACTGCTACTATTTGACCTGAAAATTCATGTCCTATAACTGTTGGAAAATGATAAGTACCATTTTTAAAAACTCTTTCTATATCACTTGAACATATTCCACAAGCCATAATCTTTAAAAGAACCGTTCCTTTTGTTAGATTTTTAACTTTTATATCCTCATAAACTAAATTTCCAATCCCTTTTAAATTCAATGCCTTTCCCGTTTGGGGAATATCAATTAATGTTTTCATAAACTCCCTCTTCTATAAGCTTTTTGGCTATAAATAAATCTAAATCTGTAGTAATTTTAAAATTATATGGATCTCCTTCAATTAAATATATACTTTTATTATTCATCGTGCATACTTGTGATGTACCAGTTGCCTCTTTTTTTTGTTCTTGAGTCAAGTTAGACCACAATTCTAAAAAATATTTTAATTTAAAAGTATCTGGCGATTGACCACAATAAAGATTACTTCTTTTTGGAATATTTAAAACTTTATGTCCATCACTTGATACCAGCATTGTATCAACAGCTGGTATACTTGCAACAACTGCTCCATATTTTTTTGCGGCATCAAAACTATCTTTAATAATTCTATCTGATATAAATGGTCTAACTGCATCTTGAATTAAAATCATATCTTCATCAGTTACATCATTATTCTTATTAATATCGTTAACTATATTTTGAATAGTATCCATTCTTGTTAAACCACCAATTATTAAAATTACTTTGTTATTTAAATGATAATGTTTTAATATGTTTTTTGTATCTTCATAATAATTTTCAGATACCGCTACATAAACACAATCAACATTTTTATTATTTAATAATTTTTCAATAGTATAAACAATAATAGGTTTATCTTTTATTTTATAAAATTGTTTAGGATAATTAATAGAATTTATTCTTGTACCTTTTCCACTTGCTAATATCGCCGCATAATTCATTATTATCCCTCTTTTCTAACTATAAATATTATATCATGCATAATTTAAGATGTAAATTAATAAATAAAACATATTTTATTTATTAGATTAGTTAATAAAAGTAGGAACTATTCCTACTTAAATTTATTTTGTTTTATACATCTTGATAATATCCTTTAAATTAACTTTAGTACCATAATTTAAAATAGCATTTGAATATATTTTAATAGCAATATGAGCAACAATTAATATAGATATAATTAAAATAACTAATGATATAATAACGTCTTGAATGCTTGCTAATCCCATCATTGCTCTAAACGGCATAGCAAAAGGAGAAGATATTGGAAAATAACATGCAAAAGTCGTTAGACCACCAATTGGTTTAGACATCGTATATTGTGCTATATAAAAGCCTATTATTCCAAGAAACATAACTGGTGTATTAGCTGATTGAATATCTTCTGGTTTACTAACTGTTGATCCTGTTAAAGCATATATAAAAGCAAATAAATAATAGCCTAATATAAAGAATATCAACATAACAATTACTGCAAATGGTGTAATTTGTGAAGAACTTAAGAATATTTTTAATAAACTAGGCGCCAAAAATAATTTAGCACTTACTATTGCAGTTATTACTAAAATAATTATTTGAATAATTCCTACCAAACCTATTCCTAAAGTTTTTCCTAATACTATTGTTCTTGGACTTGTAGAAGTTACTAAAGTTTCCATAATTTTAGAAGTTTTTTCCATTGTTATAGAATTTGAAACTTGATATGCACAGAAATATATAGCATAAAACAATAATATTGATATAATTGTTATAACAAATGTGTTACCCTTTATTTTTTCTGTTTGCTCAATGTTAGTAGTAAACTCTGGCAATATATCATCAATTTTTTCTTTAGTTACACCTAGTTGTTCTATTTTATTTTTAACATACAAATTTTCTAAAGTATCAACTAAATCATCTGGCATTATTGCCATTGTATCATTTACTATATATCTAAATAATATATCGTTATTTTTCTTTTCTACTATTACTCCAGCTTTTATTTTTTTATTCTCTATCTTATTTTTTATTTGTTCAAATGTACTAGGAGTAATCTCTAATTTATAATCAAGATCTTCATCTTTTAAGGTATTCAAAGTTCCATTAAATAAATTATAATTATCTGAAATTATTATTTTATCACCATGACCAATATTACTATTTTTAGAAATTAAATTCATAATATTGGGAATATTAAAACCTAATATAATTATAACCATTATTATAATAGTAGTAACTATAAAAGATTTTCTTCTTAACATTTCCTTCATTGTAAATTTTGATACAGTAATTATATCCTTCATTTACTCACCAACTTTCTCTATAAATATATCATTTAAGGTAGGTTTTTTAATTTCAAATTTATTCACTTTAATATTCGCTTTTATAACTTTATTTAAAAGTTTATGAGCAATCGATTCATCATTTATTTTGATTGTATATTGTTTATCTTTTTCCATTTCTATTTCTAATTTTAACTCTTTTATTATATTAGTTATATCTTCACTTACATCAATTTCTACCCTATTTGCTTTATATGTATTTTTTATTTCTTTTAAATTTCCTTGTAAAACCGCTTTGCCCTTATTCATAATTAATATATCACTACAAAACTCTTCAATAGTTGGCATTTGATGTGCAGACATTATTATATATTTTCCCTCTTTAACTAGATTAATGATAACATTTTTTATAATTTCGGTATTAACTGGATCTAATCCACTAAAAGGTTCATCTAATACTATTAATTTTGGATTATGAATAATTGCTGTCATAAATTGAATTTTTTGCTGATTACCTTTTGATAGCTTTTCTGCTGTCATATTCAAATACTCTTCAACTCTTAATATTTTAGCCCAATAATTAATTGCTTTTTCAGCATCTAATTTTTTCATACCCTTTAATTCAGCAAAATATATTAATTGATTTCTAATAATTGTTTTTGGATATATTCCCCTTTCTTCAGGTAAATATCCAAAATTAACTAACTTTCTATCTACTGCTTTACCATTCCAAGTAATATCGCCAGAATCTTTTTTTATAATTCCTAAAAGCATTCTAATGGTAGTTGTCTTCCCTGCCCCATTTGTACCTAAAAGACCATAAACTCCTGGTTTATCTAATGTTAATGAAATATTGTTTACAGCTACCTTAGTTCCAAACTTTTTAGATACATTCTTTAATACTAAACTCATTATCAACATCTCCTTTAATTTTTATCAACATTTATTAATTATTTATATTTATCCAACTTTTTTTATTTTTATTTTATTTTTCTCTTGTTGATTCATTAACTTATTATTAATCTTCTTTATTTCATCTAATTTTTTATTTAAACTTTCTTCCAGTTTCAATAAATCTTCTAAAGCTAGACTATCTACATTTGAAATATCTTGTTTTAATTTATTTATTTGAATAAGAGAATCATTAATTAATAATTCTGTTAATTTTGTTTTATCTTTAGTTTTATTAATTTGTTCTGATAAATCTTCATATTTATAATTAACTTTCTTTTCTTTTTTTACATCTAAACCTTTTCTTATACCATGTAATCCTCTATTAATAAGAGCACTTCCTAAAGTAATATTAAAAATATTAACGCTAGTAAAAGGTAATGTTAAAATACCCGTAGCAATATTTAAAAAAGATTTTATAATTCTACCATAACCAGTAACCTTGGTAACAGTTTCTATCTCTTTAGTAATTTTATTAACATTTTTATCAAGAAAATCTAAATACTCCTTAGTGGAATTAATATCTTTATTGAATTTACTGTTAGCATCTTTTAACTTTAAAATTTGTGTATTATCTGTAACTTTTATACTTGATTTTTTATTTGTATTTATACTTTTTACAATTATATTATTATGATTAGAAATTAATTTATTATTTACAGAATATTTATTAACCTTAACATTCGGATATTTATTTTCTTGTTTCAGAGAATTAATATTTTTATTATTAGAAATTCCTAAATTACTTTTAAATTTCACATCACTAATTGCTTCCGCTATATTTAAATCATTTAACATTTCATCTAATTTATTTTGATATTTATTAATAACTTTTTTGACATTATTTAGATTGTTAATATCATTATTGATTTTAATTTCCTCAAGTTCTTTAATATCAATGTTAGGATAATTAATTAATTGACTTTTTAATTTATCAAAATCTACTTCTATTTCTTTTTCTAGCATAGGAATATTTTCTTGATGAGCTAGAGGATATTTAAAATTAATATTAATTTTATCTATATTTTTATTAATATTTTCTGTTAACTTTTTACTACTTTTAACACTCTTTTTCTTATCATTAATTACTTGTAATTCAGAATCAATCCCCTTTTTCTTCACTGGTTCAATTAAATAATAATCATATTTATCAAAATCAAACTTCTCATGTTTAATATCAACTTCAATAACTTTTTTTCCTAACTTTTTTAAATCTCTAATATTGCTTATATTTTGAAAATTATTATTTGTATTCTGGTATCTATTTATAAAGATAATTTTTTTCCTTTTATTTATTAACTTATTATTTTTCATTAGTTTAATTTTAAAACGTTTACGATATAAAAAACTAATTATCCTATCTTTTATAGAACCCTTTACTCTACCAGATTCATCATCCATAATACCACCTACTTAATTTTATCATATATAATAACTAAATAATAGTAAATAAAGAAAAAAAGTTCTCAATATTGAACTTTTATAATATACCAATTTTATTTAATGGCCAAAGGCGAAATACTGGTTTTCCTACAATGTCATCTTCATTAATAAAACCAACTCTATAATCTCTACTATCTACTGAATCGTTTCGATTATCCCCTAGCACTAAATAATGATTTTTAGGGATTTTTTTCTCACCTAATTCAGCTGTTGAAAAATCATAAGTAATATTACTAAAATCATCACGTACTTTTTCTCCATTTATATATAATTTCTTATTCTTATATTCCACAGTTTCACCAGGTAGACCTATTATTCTTTTAACAATACGTTCCTTTTTATTATTAATAACTACATCAATTACTACTATATCATAACGATTAAAACGATGAGCCAGTTTATTTAAAATTAGAAGCTGACCATCTTTCAATGTTGGATCCATTGAGGAACCAGATACAATCACAGGAGTAGCAATAAATGTTCTAAGTAAAACTACAACTAATACAATCACTATATATGGAATTACTTCTTTTAATATACGCATCATATCACCTACAAAAATAAGGCCTAATAGCCTTATGCTCTTTCTTTAATCTTAGGAGTTTTCTTTTGATCCCTAATATAATTTAATTTAGCTCTTCTAACTTTACCTTTTCTTATAACCTCAATTGAGTCAATACGAGGTGAATGCATTGGAAAAGTTTTTTCTGTTCCTACATTCCCTGACATTTTTCTAACAGTAAAAGTTTTGCTAATCTTAGATCCTTTTATTTGCATTACAAGACCTTCATAAGCCTGAATTCTAGTCTTGATATTACCACGTGAATCTTTTTCATCAATTTTTATATTAACTTTTACAGTGTCACCTACTTGGAATACAGGAATATCTGTTCTAATTTGTTTATTTGTTATTTTATCAACTAAATTCACAATGTCACAATCCTTTCTTTAAATTATGTTCTTAATCAAAAACCAGCGGAACACGATATTAATATTAACATATTTTTTTAAATTAATCAACTACTTTTTTATTATTTCCTATACATGTTAATATTTTTCTTTACTTGTTCATATTTCATTTTAGCAAGCATTCTAGCTTTTTTTATACCACTATCTAATATTTCATCAAGCTTAGAGCTATTTAAATAATATTCATATTTCTTTTTAATATTTAAAACAAATTCTACAACCGTATCAGCAATTACCTTTTTAAAGTTTCCATAATTACTATCTTTAAATTCTTCTTCAATATCACTAATGCTTTTATCTGTCAAAGCAGAATAAATATTAATCAAGTTAGAAATACCAGGTTTTAATTCTGGATCATATTTAATAATCATATCAGAATCTGTAGTTGCAGACATTATTTTTTTTCTAATTTCTACTTCACTATCTAAAAGTGTTATAATCCCCTTTTTATTTTCAGATGACTTACTCATCTTCTTTGTTGGATCAACTAAATCCATAATTTTAGTACCACTTTTAGAAATTAATGGCTCTGGAATTTTAAAAGTTTCTCCATATCTTTTATTAAATCTAATAGCTATATCACGAGCTATTTCTACGTGTTGCTTTTGATCATAGCCAACAGGCACATAATCTATATCATAAAGTAATATATCAGCTGCCATTAATACTGGATAAGTAAACAATCCTGATGTAAAATTAACATTCTTTTTACTTTTTTCTTTAAACTGATGCATACGAGAAAGTTCGCCAAAATAAGTATGACATTCCAGTATCCATGCTAAATTAGTATGATATTCGTTTTCTGACTGAATAAATATTGTATTTTTATTGGGATCAATTCCGCATGCTAAATATAGTGCAACTAATTCTCTAGTATTTTTTGTTAAATCTCTTTTCTCATTTAAAACAGTTAAAGAATGTAAGTCAGCAACAAAAATAAATGATTCATAATCTTCTTGATACTTAACCATTTGTTTAATAGCACCAATATAATTTCCTAAAGTAATAATTCCAGTTGGTTGTAATCCTGTTAATATTTTTTTCATTATTCACCTATAATTTTAGTTAATTTATCCTTTACTTTTTTACTAACTGAACTCATATCAGTTTTACCTTTAAGTTTTGGATTTAACTCACTCATTAATAATTTCATATCCTTCATATTTTGAGGTTTTACTTGTTCAAAAACATCATCAATTATTTTATCTACTTCATTAGAAGATAATTGTTCTGGCATATATTTTTCTAAAATAGATATTTCTTTAGCTGTTTTTTCAACTAAATCACTTCTGCTTGCTTTTTCAAATTCAGTAATAGATTCTCGTCTTGTTTTAATTTGTTTAGAAATTATTACTATCATTTCCTCATCATTTAATTCTCTTTTTTTATTAATTTCTTCTAATTGCATTGCACCTTTAAGTAATCGCAAAGTAGACAAGGTTTCCTTATCTTTATTTTTCATTGCTTTCACTATATCATCTAAAACTTGATTTCTCATAAATCTCCTTTCTAAAATGAAAGAGAAAGTTAGTAATTATTTCTTTCTCTTTTTCTTGTATTTTTAATTCCTTTATCTCTTTTTTCTCTTCTTCTAATTCCCGGTTTTTTATACCCTTCTTGCTTCTCACGAGCTTTTTTTAGGAGGCCTTCTTTAGCATTTTTACGTCTCATATCGCGTAGAGCGCTATCTACATCACCGTTTTTTACTACCGTTTTTTGCATATAATCCCTCCTTTCACAAACTAGTAGTATTATAACACCATTAATGAAATAATACAAGGAAAAATTATACTTTTTTTGAAAAATAGGTTATTTTGTCAACGTTAATAAATTACTGTTATAATTTAATTTTACACTTTTATCATCATAATCAACATCAAATTTTTGACCATAATTATCAAGAAGGGTAATTTTTTGATCTTTAATCTTATATGTTCCCTCACCAGATATTAAATGTAAATCAGTCCCACTACATTCATAAAAAGAATATTTGAAAGTCTTATCCTTACCAAAAAACAAAGAACTTGTAGCAGTTTTATCACCACAATTAACTACTTTATTGTATGTTACATCCTTAGATCCAATATCTACATTTATTTTTTTATTATCTTTTTTACTACCACAACCACAAACTGTAATAAGTAGTAAAGTTACTATTAATATTTTTTTCCCAATATGCAAATTATCGCCATCTCCACTCTATTTTAATTCAAAATTTAGTTTAGCACTTATCTCTTTTTCATCTAAAAATAGTGCTCTAAAATCTACTTTACGTCTTTCTAATGCATCATTATTTCTTTTTTCATCAAGTAACATATTAGCTACTATATATCTATATCTTTTAGCATCATTTAAATCTTTATTATTAATTAAGTCATAATTAATTTTTACATAAACATTTAAATAACTTTCTTTTTTTCCTTTTTTTATAGTCGTTATATTACACATTAAAGTAGCCTTATCAATAATATCAATTGCCACACTACCATTTGTAGTACTAATAATAGGAATACTAGAAATTATTTTTTGATTATCTTGTTCATAAATAATTTTATCATTTTCTATATTTTTCTTAACAATCAATATCTTTTTTATAGTATTTACAACATCTTTTACTTCTTCTAAATTACAACATTTATACTTATAAGCTAAAAAGCCATATAAATAAGGAAGCAATTTTTTTATTTCTAAATCTTTATATTCTATTTTTATATTACAATTATTTTTTTTGTTCAATACATTATCTAACTGTTCCAATAATTTATAAGTAAAAAGTTTATTAATAACAGTATTTTGTTTAAATGATTCATTATATTTTTCTAAATATATCTTATCTAAACAATTTAAAGCCTGTAGCTTAATAAAACTCATATAATCATTATCTTCATTTATTACTTTTCCATTATATAAATACTCATAACCAGAATTATTAATTGCTTCATAACGATAGTAATTATCATAATCAAATTCTAAAATTACTTCATCATTAAAAAATTGCAAAATATTATCATTAGTTAAAATTGAATAAAGAGAAGCACTAGCTATATAATTCATGTTTTTATCGACATAATTGTCAGAAGTTTTATATTTTTCGTTTACAAAATTTTGAAAATCTATTGCATCATAAGCTTTTTTTCTTTGGCTTAAAATACATTCTTCTATATATTCATTAAGTAAAGTAGCAATTCCTAAATTATAACTAATCCCATTTAATTCTCTACTAACACCTATATAACCTATTCTAGATATAAAAGGATTAACTATTCCTAATCGTTTATGAAAATTTTCATTACAAAAATTTATAATACTTTTAGCATCTTCTTTACTATAAACTGTCAAAATAAAATTATCACTACGGTTGAAAAAAGATATTTTAGAAGAGAAACTAATACGATTACCTAATAAATATCGATAAATTAAACAAACTGTATTTTCCAAAGTATCACTAATAACTGGAATAAATAAACAAATGCTATTAATACCAGAAATATTATCTTCACTAAAATGAACTTTTATTAAACGATATCCTCCATTATTAGCTGCTAAAAATTGCAAATTTATATCTTTTTTTCGTTCAATAAAATAAAGCTCATACTTTTTTATAATTTTTAAGACATATGAAGTAATTTTTTGAACTTTGCTTGTATTATCAAATCCTGGATTATCAACACCCAATGTACACAAAGCATCAATTATTTCAGCTTTAGTTGGTGGTTCTTTTACTGAATAAGAATTTACTTTCTTCTCAAGTAATTTTAAAATTTCATTAATACTATTCATAACTATTCCTCTTCTCTTAAAGGATAATCAGAAATATCTTTCTGTTCTTTATTTATTTCATATAATACTTCTAATTTATCAGTATCTTCAGGTAATATTAATTCTTCCATAGCTTTCTCCATTCTCTAATAATTATACAATAAAAAAAAGATTTTAACAATCTTTTTACAATGTATTTACGAATCTAATTCTTCATAATATTTAAATCTAGCCTTAACATTATTTAAACACTCTTGATATAATTTATTTTCTTTATTAATTAAATTAAATCTTGTTTGCATTTTAATAAATTCATCATATTTATCCACATCAAAATGTTTACTATCAAATTTATATCCATTTAAAGGGTGATATCTAAATGTTGGAAAATAACCACTGTCATATGCTAATTTTTCTACATCATAACTATTTGTCATTCCACCTTTAATTCCATGTGCAATACATGGAGCATATGCTATAACAATACTAGGTCCTTTATAATCATCTGCCTCTTTTAAAGCTCTAATTACTTGCATAGGATTTGCCATAGATACTTGAGCAACATAACAATTAGAAATACTCATACAAATACGTGCTAAATCCTTTTTATAAGTCTTTTTACCATTATCAGCAAATTCAGCTAAAGTTCCCAAATTAGTAGACTTACTAGCTTGACCTCCAGTATTAGAATATACCTCAGTATCAAGGACTAAAATATTTATATCATCATTAGAATTTAATATATGATCAATACCACTGTAACCAATATCATATGCCCAACCATCACCACCTACACACCATATAGATGGCTTTTTAATATATTGTTTAATATTTTTTAATTCATCAGGAATATTATTAGTCAAATTATCATAAACATATTTAGTTTTGTCATAATCGTCATAATGATCTAACCATACTTTAAACAATTCGTTATTTTCATTATCCATGTTATTTTCCATTATATTTTTAATACGGCTTCTAATAGTTTTACTTGCAATGCTCATACCATAACCATATTCAGCATTATCCTCAAATAAACTACTAGCCCATGGAACTTGATATGGCATATTTGGAACAACTCCACCATAAATACTTGAACATCCAGTAGCATTACTAATAATTAGATTATCAAAAAGTTGCGTTAGTAACTTTAAGTAAGCAGTTTCTCCACATCCCATGCAAGAACCAGGATATTTAAATTTTGATTTTTTAAATTGACTCGTTTTTATATTAATACCATTATTAACCTTTTCGCTAATATTAGCTTCTAAATAATCATAAACTTTTTGATATAATACATCATTAGATTTCACTAAAGCTTTTAAATTTTTTAACCCTGGACAAACTTTTACACATCTCATACATCCTGTACAATTATTAATAGAAATTCCTAAAGCAAAATATCCTTTTTTATCTAATGATACCATACAATAATCTTTAATATAATCTGGAGCTTTCTCATATTCTTCTATACTTAAATAAAATGGTTGAATTACACCATGTGGACAAATAATTGCACATTGATTACAATTAATACAATTCTCTTTAATCCACTTTGGATGAATATTTAGATTTGAATTTGAAGTACTTATTCCGTTTTTTAATGAACCATCACGTACATTTAGAAACTCTGATACAGGTATTTTATTACCTTCTCTTTTCATAATTTGATCATAAAAATTCAAATGATGATTATCTAATAATTTAGTATCCGTAATTTTATAGTTTTTAATGCTATTTCTTACTTTATTAACTGCTCTAATATTAGCTGAAATTACCTCCATACCTTTTTTAGAAAATTTATCCTTAATATCTTTTTCTAAAAAATTCATAATATTTTCTTTATTTATAAAATCTGTAAGAAACAATATGGCACTTTCCATAATCATACTAATTTTATCATGTAATCCTTCTTCATAGGCAATTTTATAAGCATTAATCGTATATACTTTAATGTTTTTTAAAACTAATAAATTTCGCAATGCAGGAGTAATATAATCATTTAATTCTTGTTCATTTTTAATAGTATTAATAAGACAAATACCATTTTCTTCCATACTCTCTACTAGATTAAAATCATTAAGATAATTATCTTTACTTACAACTAAAACACTAGGATTCTCTACATAATAAGTCTTTTTTATTAATTTATCACTAATTCTTAAATGACAAGTAGTAACTCCTCCTGATTTCTTAGAATCATATTGAAAATATCCTTGAACATATTGCTTAGTATTATTTCCAATTAATTTAATAATTGATTTAGAAGCACTAACCATTCCATCACTACCATAACCATAAATCAACATTTCTTTAGAATCATGAATATTAATTTTATTATATTTTAAACTTAAATTAGTTACATCATCATCAATCCCAATAGTAAAATTATGCTTTGGATTATCTAACATTTTATATACAGCATCTATTTGACCTGGAGTTGTATTTTTACTAGATAAACCATATCGACCACCTACAACAGTAATGTCACAAACAGCACTCATAACATCCAAATATAAAGGTTCTCCTATACTACCAAATTCTTTTGTACGATCCAATACGGCTATTTTTTTAACTGTCTTAGGTAATACTTTTTTGAAATATTTTATACTAAATGGACGATATAAATGAACTTCAATAACTCCTACATCGTTATTTATATATTCAATATACTCTTTTATAGTTTCACAAACAGAACCCATAGCCACTATAATCTTTTCTGCATTTTTATTTCCATAATATTCAAATGGTTGATAATTCATATTAGTTTTTTTATTAATTTGTTCCATATAATAATTAACTATATCCGCTACTTTTTCATAATCAGTATTTCTAGCCTCTGTTATTTGAAAATAAATATCTTCATTTTGATTAGTACCAACAGTTTTAACATTATCGATATTAATAGCTCGATTTCTAAATTTATCTATAGCTTCATAGTCAATTAAATCTAAATAATCTTCACGCTCTAAAATAGATATTTTATTAATTTCATGACTAGTGCGAAAGCCATCAAAAAAATGTAAAAATGGTAAAGAAGCTTTAATGCTTGCTAAATGAGCAACAGCAGATAAATAGGCACAATCTTGAACTGAGGATGATGCAAGCATACAAAAACCTGTTTGACGAGTTGCATATATATCCTGATGATCTCCAAAAATACTTAAAGCATGTGTTGATAAACTACGAGCTGCAACATGAATTACCCCAGGCAACATTTCCCCTGCTATTTTATACATATTAGGAATCATCAATAAAAGGCCTTGACTAGCAGTGTAAGTAGAAGCCAAAACTCCACTTTGTAAAGCTCCATGGATAAATCCAGCAGCTCCTGCTTCAGATTGCATCTCCACTAATTTTACTTGATCATTAAAGATATTTTTCATTCCCATATTAGAATAATTTTCGACATGCTCAGCCATTGGACTAGAAGGAGTAATTGGATAAATACCAGCAACTTCAGTAAATAAATATGAAGTATAGCTGCAAGCTTCATTACCATCCATGGTTACAATTTTCATTTTATCACCTAATAAAATATATTTTCCTTTCGTTTTATATTTACTAATAACATTATACAATTTTTTTTAACAAAATAAAATACACAAAAAGAATTTTATATATTGTAGTATATTTTAAATATTAACCTAATTATAGCTATTAAACTATTTAATATATTCTTTTTTATAAAATCATAAAAAAATACGAACAATATCATTCGTATTTAATAGTCATTTTCAAATTTATTTATCAGTAGAACCAAATCCACCTTTTCTAATTCCTTCTGATTTATCATTATCAACAATTAAATATTTTTGAAATATTACTTGACCTATAATATCGCCTTTTTTTACCTCTATATCATGATCTTGAAAATTAAAATATTGAAAATAAAAGTGACCATCATTACTTTCATTGTTATAATAATCTGAATCAATAATACCTATACTATTGGCCATAACAAAACCTTTCTTAGGACCTGAGCTACGATTAGCAAGCATATACCATTCATCTTCACCACAATAAGCTTTAAGACCAGTTGGAATCAATGTTGGCTTAATTCCTGGTTTATAAGCAGGAATAATCACATCCTCAGCCGCTTCAACATCATATCCAGCAGAATGTTTTGTCTTTCTAACTGGCATGTGAATATCTTTATTCTCCCAACCTTTAGCTATTTCAAATCCTCTAGCTTTCATATACTAACTCTCCTTTTAATACTACTTTTTTATTTTTTAAACTTTGTTTTATATCTATAACTCTCTGATTAGATGAGCCTTTATATTTTAATGTTGGATCAGATAATTTTATATCAAATTTACCATCAATTAAAACATCTAGATAATTAAATATCTCATAATCTTTAATATCTTCAAACCTAAAACCAGTCCATACCCAGATATCTTTATTAGGATATTTTTCCTTAAATTGTTTTGCTAATTTTGTTGTTCCCTCAATATTTTTGGGATGCATTGGTTCCCCACCTAAAATTGATAGACCAGCAATGTAATCTTTAGAAGCAAGATCCAAAACTTTATTTATAGTATTATCATCAAATTCCTTACCACCATTAAAATCATGAGTTTCTTTATTGAAACATCCAGGGCAGTTAAAAGTACATCCCTGCATAAATATAGATACTCTTACTCCTGGACCATTAGATATATCCATTTTTCTTATTTTATTATATCGCATATTAATCTTCACTATCTTTATTATCGATATGAATTACCCTTTCTTTGATTTCTTGAGTTCGTCCCTTATTCCAAAAATTTGTTCCAATATAGCCACAAGTACGACGAGCAACATTCAATTTATCATGATCCCTATTTCCACAATTTGGACAATACCATTCTAAATTTTCATCAATTAAAATTTCTCCTGTATAACCACATTCTTGGCAATAATCTGATTTAGTATTTAACTCAGCATACATAATATTATCATAAATAAATTTTATAACTTCAATAACAGCTTCTAAGTTATTCGTTAAATTAGGTGTTTCAACATATGAAATAGCTCCACCTGGACTTAATCTTTGAAACTCACTTTCTAATTTTAATTTTGTGAAAGCATCAATTTCTTCAAATACTGGTACATGATATGAATTTGTAATATAATCTCTATCAGTAATTCCTTTAATAATGCCAAAGCGCTCTTTTAAACATTTAGCAAATTTATATGTTGTAGATTCAATTGGTGTCCCATAAACACTGTAATCGATATCTTCTTGTTCTTTCCATTCTTTACATTTATCATTTAATCTCTGCATAACAGCAAGGCCAAATTCTTTTCCTTTACCATTATCTGTATGAGAATGATTAGTCATAAACTTAACACATTCATAAAGTCCAGCATATCCCAAAGAAATAGTTGAATATCCATGATGAAGAAGTTCATGAATACTTTCACCCTTTTTAAGTCTTGCAAGAGCTCCATGTTGCCATAAAATTGGAGCAACATCAGATGTAGCTTTAGAAAGTCTTTTATGTCTAATTTGTAAAGCACGATGGCATATTTCTAGTCTTTCATCAAGTATTTTCCAGAATAAATCCATATCTTTATCTGAAGATAATGCTACATCAACTAAATTAATAGTAACAACGCCTTGATTAAAGCGACCATAATACTTAGGTTTACCTTTTTCATCTACATAAGGGGTTAAGAATGAACGGCATCCCATACAAGGATAGCATTGACCATTACCATTTTTATCAACTTTTAATTGCTTCATTATTTTTTCAGAAATATAATCTGGAACCATACGTTTAGCAGTACATTCAGCAGCAAGTTTAGTCAAATACCAATATTTTGAATCTTCCCTAATGTTATCTTCTTCAAGAACATATAGAAGTTTAGGAAATGCTGGTGTAATATATACACCTTTTTCATTTTTCATACCTTGAATACGTTGTTTTAAAATTTCTTCAATAATCATAGAAAGCTCTTCTTTATATTCTTCTGTTTCTCCAAGATATAAACAAACACTTAAGAATGGAGCCTGTCCATTAGTAGTAGTCATAGAATTGATTTGATATTGGAAAGTTTGTACTCCATCAGTAATTTCCTTTTTTAAATCTTCCTTAGCGAATTTTTCACATTGAGCTTTAGTAAGTTTACGATTTTTATATTTTTTTAAATATGCCTCATAACTCAAACGTACAAAAGGTGCTAAATGGGCCATTGTAATAGTAGCCCCACCATATTGGCTTGATGCAACAGCTGTAATTAATTGAGTAGCGATAGTCATAGCTGTTAAAAATCTATGAGGAGTTTCAATCATTACTCCATTAATATTAGTACCATTTTGAAGCATATCTTCCAAATTAATTAAATCACAATTATGAAGAGCATTTTGAGCAAAATAATCAGCATCATGAAAATGAATTATTCCATCGTCATGTGCCTTTACTATATCCTCTGGAAGTAAAAAACGTCTTGTAATATCTGTACTAGTAATTCCAGCTAAATAATCTCTTTGTGTTGTAACAACTTTGGCATTTTTATTAGAATTTTCAGTATTCCAATATTCACTCTCACCATCAATTAATTCTTTAATAGCAAGATCAGTTGTATTACTTCTTCTAACAAGCTCTCTTGTATATCTATAAGTAATATATTTTTTAGCTAATGTATATTTTCCAATAGCCATTAACTTCATTTCAATAATATCTTGAATATCTTCTACTAATATTCTTTTCTTTCCCATTTTTTCTATATATTTAATTATATTTTTAATCTGAGTTGGAGAAGCTGTATCACTTTCTTCTACCTCAAAATTTGCTTTTTCAATTGCTTTTTCTATTTTTTCAGGACACCAATCTACCATATGTCCATCTCTTTTGATTACTTTCATATTATACTCCTTTATCATAACAACTAAATGATAGCACATTTTAAGTAAATTATATTGTTGCAATTGCAACAATTAAAAAAATATGTTATTATTTTAAAAAGAGGTGTAAACATGAAAAATTTATTTGACAATATTTCTACGAAAAATAAAGAGAAAATCTTAAAAAACCTCGAAGCAAATACTTTACACTTTAAAAAAAATAATAAGATTTTATCTACATTTAAAAACGAAAATTTTATTGGAATTATTATAGAAGGATGGATTCAAATTATAAAAATTGATTATAACGGTAATAGAACCATTATTGAAGACTTAGAGGAAAACGGTGTTTTTGGAACTATGATTTCTTCTTTTTCTAATCAAGAATATGATATCATAACTAAAGATGATACTAAAATCATTATGTTAGATTATGACAGAATTATAAATATAAACAATAATAATACTTATTATAACCAATTTTTAAAAAATCTTTTGGAAATTGTTATTAATATTACAAACGAAAGAAATAAAAGAATTGAAATTTTAACAAAAAAAACTATTCGAAATAAACTGTTAGAATATTTTAACGTTGTGACTAAAAATAATCACTCCAAAATTATATATCTTACTTCCACTTTAACTGATTTATCTGATTATTTAGCCATTGATAGATGTGCAATGATGCGTGAATTAAAGTATTTAAAAGAAGAAGGTTTTATTGAAATAAAAAACAAAAAGATAACATTATTATACTAAAAGTGTACATATAGTACACTTTTAACCATTTAATATTTTTTCAAATTGTTTACAACGTGCTTTATCCATTTCTAATACACCATTTAAACGATACTTTAAATTTAATTTTTTATATTTATCAATTCCCATAGTATGGTAAGGAAGTAACTCCACTTTTTCTACATTTTTTATTTTAGAAATATATTTTTTTAATTTTTTTATATATTCTATATTATCATTAATTCCTGGGATAATAACTTGTCTTAGCCATAATTTTTTATTATGTTTTTGAACTAAATTTAGAAAATATTCAAATTCATCCATATTTTTACCAGTTATTTTATTATAACTACTTTTATTAATTGCCTTAATATCTAATATAATTAAATCCGTATATTTTAAAATTTGATCTAAATATTTTAAATCATAGCCAGTACCTGAAGTATCAAGACAAGTATGAATTGCTGCTTTCTTGCATTTTTTTAAAATATCCAAAGTAAATTGTGATTGAAATAATGGTTCTCCCCCTGATAAAGTTACTCCACCACCAGCTTCAATAAATTTGCGATATTTTCTAATCTCATTAACGACATCAGTTGATGTTACAAAGTAATTAGACTCCTTATTCCAAGTATCAGGATTATGGCAAAATAAGCAACGTAATGGGCACCCCTGCATAAACACCACAATCCTAATTCCTGGTCCATCAACCAATCCCATTGTTTCAATTGAATGAATATATCCTTGCACTATAAACTACCATGGAAAGTTCTAGAAATAACTTCTTCTTGTTGATTTCTTGTAAGTTTATTAAAATTAACAGCATAGCCTGATACTCTAATAGTTAAATTTGGATATTTATTTGGATTATTCATTGCATCAATTAGCATTTGACGATCTAAAACATTAACATTTAAGTGATGTCCACCTTGTTTAAAATAACCATCCAATATTTGTACTAAATTACTTACTCTAGCTTCCTCAGGTCCTAAAGTTTCAGGGGTAATACAAAATGTATTAGAAATACCATCAAGACAAATTTTATAAGGAATCTTAGCCACACTAGAAAGAGATGCTAAAGCGCCATTCTTATCACAACCCTGAGTTGGATTAGCACCTGGAGCAAAAGGAACTTTCGCCTTTCTACCATCAGGAGTAGCCCCAGTATTATTACCATAAACAACGTTAGATGTAATTGTTAAAATAGATAAAGTATGTTCCGCATTACGATATAAAGGAAATCTTTTCAACTCTTGATAAAATTTAGTAATAATTTTTACTGCAATATCATCAACTCGATCATCATTGTTACCATAATGTGGATAATCAGTTTCATTATCAAACGATGACGTTATTCCCCTATCATCCCTTTTTACACGAACTTTACCAAATTTAATAGCAGATAATGAATCAACTGTAACAGATAATCCTGCAATTCCAAAAGCCATAACTCTATTAACTAAAGTATCATGCAAAGCCATTTGAATACTTTCATATGCATATTTATCATGCATATAATGAATAATATTTAATGCATCAACATATGTTTTAGCCAATTTTTTTAAAACCTTACCAAAAACTTTTAATACCTGATCATAATCTAAATATTCTCCATCAATCTGTTCTATATCATCAATAACTAAATCACCGGAAATCTCATCTCTACCACCATTTAAAGCATAAAGCAAAGCTTTAGCCAAATTAATTCTTGCTCCAAAAAATTGCATTTGAT
>CANPWK010000005.1 GCA_947584105.1 uncultured Bacilli bacterium | reverse complement strand
AATAATAATGAGGCTATAGAAAAATTTATACCTAAAATAATTTTGGAAAAATATTCTAATAATAAAAATGGTGCGAAAACTAGTGATATAAGCAATAAATGATTAAAGAAAGTAAAATCTAGTAAATTTTAGAAAAGTGCATATAGTCTTTTCTTATAAAATAAGGCTTTTAACAAAAAAGTGCATATATTTTGCATATAAATATACTCATTTTCGCAAGTGCGAAAATATTTTTGCACCAAAAAAGCGGAGAAAAATTCTTATGAAATAAGAGTTTTGATCTCCGTTTGGTGCCATCCCATATCCTGTTTTTTATTGTAACATTGCATTTTTTGATAAAATCATAAATTTTAAATTGAAAGTTTTAATGTTAATAAACCAAAATTAGTGTTAATTTGTTAAAACGATTGTTCTTTAAATGATTGATTTTTTTCTAAAAAACAATTTACCAACTTGCTTTCCTAAATACGAAATAGTACCAATAACTTTTAATTGTTTCCTCATTTATTGCAATCTCTTTTTATGATCCGAATCATCTACGTAAGAAGTTATTTGATTTGCAATTTCGCTATAATACATTTTTTCTTTCTGCATATTGATAAAATCTCCTTTGGTTGAATCTTGCTCATATAGACTAAACCTAGGGATTATCTTTAAATATTCATAAATTTGTTTAAACCTTTCGCTACCAGTAAATCCGGGAACATGAGTTGCATACTTCCTATAAATTTTTTCTATTGCAGCTACACGTTCAACATATTGTTTACCTTTTTGATCGTTTGGTAATTCAGATGTCATAAATTCTTGTAAAGCACCTTCAAGTAATTCTTCTGTATGATATAAGTATTGTTCAGCTTCATTAAACTCATTTTTCTTTTCAGTAATTATACTTTGAGTAGTTAATTCAAAGCTATGATAAAAGTTTGAATCTAAACTTATAGGAAAATTACCATGTTTTAAATCTCTAAAATTAGCAAGAGAACACATTGCCTTTAATGAATCTACTAATTTTTGACAAGTTTCTGGTTGCATCAATTTTTCTTTGTGTTCAATAATATAATCATTGACAATACGATTTGAAGCACCACTAAATCTACCTTCGGAATCAAACGAATAATTATTAATATTTGAAATATATTCTATTTGACTTTTTTCTTCATCTGATAAACTCGAATAATAAATAACATCTGCTTTAATTAAGTTAGCGCATAAGTAATTAATAGCATGAGATGAAACTCTATTAATCCAATGATTATATGTTGCTCCTTGTCTACTCGTTCCAATTGCATAATACGAGTAATTTAAAGCAGTTGCAATTGGGCTTCCAAATTCAGAAATTAATTCTGGTCTTTCATATTTAATTTCTTCAAGAACCCTAATTGTTTCATCAAAATACTCATCAAAACAGTAAATGACAGTTCTATCTTTTTCATCATTTGTATGTTCTTCTCCCTTCATTTCATAAGGGATATTTCTATCTATACATTTTCTAATAAATAACTCTAAAAATTCATACCTATTTGTTCCATTTGGTGTATTAAGATATATTCTATAATCAGCATCTTTTTTATGTGAAGCATCATTTCCATATGGAACTGCATTTATTTTACCAATTCTATCTCTATTAAGTATTGAATTATCAATAAGACTATTTAAAAAACTTTCTTGTGGATCACCATTATATTGCTTTATTGCTGCAATAATCTTTTCATCTGATAAATCAAATATTTGTACGAATTGTTCGTAAGAAAATTCTTTATACATTGTTGGTAGATTATCGTACACAGTTCTATCGCCATTCAAATCACTTAATTTTCTCAATTTACTAATTAATAACTTTACTATTCTGAAAGCATACTCATCTAATTGTTCCTTGGTAGCAACAGAAGTATCATTTGGCTTTTTATAAGATGATAATTCCAACCTCCTTGTGTCATATTCTCTACCTTCAATTTTTGATCTTATATATTCATCTATTAAATGTTTACTTCCTTCTAGTGAAATAATAGGAACTATTCCATTATTAATAATACTTTCTCTTACTGAATCCATTTACTTACCTCCTATTTTGATTTATATCATTTAACCATTAAACTATTAAATTTTAATGTTTTTATTTTCGTCAAAATATGGTTCATAAATTCCTTTATTTTCGCTATTTTTGTAAGAATTACTAGTTGTTATAATATTTAATAATGCAGTTTTCATTTGTTCTAATTCTAATCTATCTTCGTTTTTATTATAATCATTAGAATCTTGTGTTAATTTATTTTGCGTTATATTTATTGTTATTTTTTCATTTTCTTTTTGAGCTTTTATCTCATCAAGTAATCTCATAAAATTATGTTCAGAAACAATGTATGTACTTACAACAGCTTCTCCATTTCTTATTCTCATTAAAACAGGACCATTTTGTAAATTAACATTATCATCCCATTCCGCTTTAGAAATAGAATACATATCTGTTTCAAATATGCCATCTTTTAAAGCATTTCTTGGCGATCTACTATAAAACCTAATACCAAATTGTTTTGTTGGAATAAAAACATAAATAACATCTGCAAGTTCTGTTTCTGGCATTTTATCCAGTTCATCTTTTATATATTTTTCCATATTTTCCTCCTATAATACTATTTTTTCATATCATTCAATATTTCTAATAAAATGTTACTATCAACATCTATTTTATCAAGTTTTGTTCCACTAGGATAATCTTTATCTATCCATATCATACCATACTTTTCGCATTTAGTGGAATATCGTGGAATTGCGTGAAAATGTACAAATTCAGCTTTCATCATAAGCGCTAAATAATTCCACTTCTCAGCACCATATAATTCTTTTGTTTTATTTTCAAACCACCTACAAATATCACTCAACTCCGCCATTTCTTCTGAGCTAACATCTTTAAGAAAGGGTTTACCACTTTTTAATATAATTATACAACTTCCTAGTGTAACTACGTTCTCTCTTATTATCACTACCCAATATTTAAATTCTTTTATAACTAGATCAGGTCTATTAAATCTACCTGCAAATTCTAAACTCATTTATTTCCATCCTTTTTTAGCCATTTTAATCCACTTAATAAGGCCATATACATTTATAAGTAAATATCCTATTGAAACTAACAACATCATTAATGAATTAGGACCTTTATTAATAAAACTTATTAACCATATCAACAAATCTACACTATTATTAAATAACCAAACTACCCAACATTCTTGAAATCTTAAATTCATAAGTATTATTCCACATAAATTAATAATATTACTACTAGAATCTAAAAATGCTAATTGTTGAGTTAGTATTTTTGATAATAACAACCCTAATAAAACACTTCCAACTATACAACTAGTAACTATAATAATGGAATTTTTTAATGTGAATTTTCTAATTTTGACTTCATTATTATTATCTTTTTTCTTTAACCAACTAATATATCCCTGAACTTGTAAAGAAAATATATTATTAAAGATAGTATTGCCATTGCATATAAACCATTAACATAACTAACATAAGCACTTAATAAACAGTATAAAGCACCAAATATATAATTATATGTTTTACCTATACTAGCATAATATGAATTTAAAAGCCCACTTGCAAGTATCAATGTTCCCAAGAAATAATCTTTAGATATAATTCCACATATAATAGAAAATATTATTATCAAAATTGTATATACTTTATTTTTCATAATGCTTATATCCTTTATTCAATTATTGTTTCTATGAAATTACCATCTTTATATGTAATTTTATATGCGTTCCTATCTTTATTGCTTTTTATTACATTTATTTTTCCATCTACTATTTTTAGTGCTGTACAATTTTCTAGTGCTATTCCATCTAATTTCTTTTCTTTGATTACATCATAAAACTTATTTCTTGCAATTTCATCTTTTTCTTCATAATGAACACAATTTACTGCATTTATAATTCCTAATCCTTCTATCAAATCATAGTTATATTTAAACCAACAATAGCTTCCTGCACTTAATCCAGAGCATACAATTCCTTTATCATATGCTTGTAATAATAATTTATCTACACCTAATAACCTCCATCTTTGTAACATAAATCTTGTATTTCCACAACCAACATAGATTATATCAGTATTTAATATATCTGCTTTTATCTGTTTAATATCTAAATTTTCTTTTAATAAATCCAAATTTGAAACATTACATCCAAGTTTTTCAAATATATCTTTTATTGCTAAAAAATATTCATTATTATCTTTTGATGCTGTTCCTATGAAAAGTAATTTAGGATTCTCTTTATCAGATAATTTAACTATTTCTTCATCTATTTCTTTTGTCTCATAAGGTAGTAATACTCCATTTTTAATTCTTGGAATTTCACCACCACCTATACAAATCAATTTTCCCATTACTTATACTCCTCTCTCATACAATTAGAATCTGTAACGAATAAATTATATAGTTCTTGAATTAATTATTTTACTTTTAAAAGTATCTTTCAAGTTCATCATTGATTATATACCCATGTTCATCTTCTATTGTATATATTTTATCATATCCAATATTTCATTAAATTCTATATATCCACTTTCACTATTTATATGCCCGCCATTAGGGATGACATGGTGTTCATTTGAAATGGTATCTGCGAAATCTTTTTCAACTTCATATTTTACATAAGGGTCGTCATCTGAATAATAACAAATTATATTATTACAATACTTTTTTACATCTTCTAAATTATTTATAAACATTGGTTTATTTACTGAATCAAATTCTTCATTTATACCAAGATAGTTATTAAATCCACATACAAATATTAGTTTTTTGACCTTTATTTTATTTGTTATTAAATATTTACAAATAAATATAGGTGCAATAGAATGAGCTATAATGGTAGTATTTTCATCTACTTTTAATTTATCTAAAACTTTAGACCAACTTTCAAAGTTTTGTACCCCAACACCAACAGGCATTTGAGGAACATCAACAAGTAAATTCTTATCTTCTAATTTTCTCTTTAGCCATGGAAACCAATTACCATCTTTTGATCCAAAACTACCATGAATTATAATATAATTATCTAAGTTTAAAGGAGAATCATCTATTTTAATAATTGGTATCAACTTTAATTTTTTAGCAAGATTTTTAACAGATGAAATTATTTTTCTAGTGAATTTCTCTTTTATAAAATTATTTTTAAATGTTTTATTATCATTAGATATTATATTAATAATAAATTCATTATCACTAACACTAATTGTAACATCATCAATATCTTCCCATGATTCACTTCTTGATGCTCCTAATCCATATGACCCTATTGCAATAGGGAATATATCTTCTTTATTTAACATTAAAGTTCTACCTCTTTTCCTACATTATTTGAATGATTTAAAACTTCTATTGAAGTAGCTAAATCTTGTATAAATAATCCAGTAGAATCAAAAATTGTTATATCTTGAGCAGACTCTCTTCCTTGCTTTTTATTTAAAATTATTTTCCCAATTTCTCCATTAAGTTTTAAGATAATATGCTTTTTATAAGCAGTTTGTGTTTCGCCTTGTTTTAAACATTGAATCTCATCATCTGCAAAAACTATAGCTTTTGAAAATATATTTTCATCAATTTCTTGTTTTCCTTCCATACAAGCACCCATACAAGAAAAATGTGTTCCTTCTTTTACCCAATTAAACTTTATCATTGCTTCTTCAGATGGAGTTGCTGTTACTATAATATCACTTACTTTTGTATATTTTTCTAAATTATTCACACATTCTATATTTGCTTTTAAAGTAACATTACATTCTTCTAATAATTCATTAATCTTTTGTTTTATACTATCAATTCTTCTTGTCAAAGATTCATAATCTTTAGGATTACTTATAAATATATTTTCTATTTTCGGCATTGTAAGCAAAATTGCTACTACTGAATAAACAGCAATATTACCGCATCCTACAACTAATAGATTTTTAGAATCTTGACGAGCTAAATACTTAGCACCAATTCCTGCAGCTGCACCAGTTCTATACAATGTTATTGGAGACGAATTTAGTAATGCTAATGGTTGTCCTGTATTTGAATCAAAAATCAAAGAAGTTGCATTCACCTTATCTAGACCTTTACCCACATTATTTTCGTTATATGATATTAATTTTAAACCATAAGCTTTTTGATCTTCCAAATTACCTAATCTAATATCTAAATCAAATACATTATGCTCATATTCATAAAATACTAAAGGCCATACATTTCCTTTTAAACTATTTTTCTGACTATATGCACTTTCGACCGCATTTAAAGCCATATTCATATTTAAAATATTTTTAATTTCTAATTTATTTAATATTTTTATTTTATTCATTTACTTTCTTCTTTTTAGCACTACTTAAATTTCTTTTATCTGTTTTATTTTGAATAAGTTCAAATGTATCATAAATTCTCCTTTGAAATTTTACTAATTAAATTATATCAAATTTTTAAGCAGTTGTCTTTATTAATAACGTCAAAAAAGGAAAATCAATTCCTTTTTTGCATTATCATATAACTTTTATCTTTTTAATTTCTTTGTATGTTGATTTTCTTTGATATACGTTGAATCAAAAGCACCTTGTTCTATAGTATTATAATCATTTTCTTCTGCATTATAAATTACTATATAACTACCAGCTAAACATACAGCAGGAGCACAACAAGATGTCATTATGATTAAGTTTTCATCAACTTGTGTAAGTAATCTTGTTTCTACTATTAGAAGATATCTTGCAGATTGACCGCTTGAACATTGTCTAACTTCATAAGGCACATAAGTTTAACAGAACTTATCATGCTTAACTACGTATTGTTCATTTGAAGTTGAATCTAAATTTCTAACTACAACATCTAGATATCCATATTTTTCTTTTACTGTATTTTCTTCTTCGCTTAAAATATACTCTCTACCTTCTACAACAGTTTTTAAAGTAGTAATTACCTTCTCTCCGGGTACTCCAATTATTGCAGATACTAATCCATCTTTATGAGCATAGAATTTTTTATCTTCAGGTATTGTATCTAAATATTCCCCTATTTTATCATTTGGTATTACCTTGCACTCAACTGCTAAATCTGGATATTCTTCTGGATGTACAATTTTTAAAATTACTTTTTCTCTCATATTCTCACCTCTCTATTAATGTCTTTTTTTCTACTCCTTTCTTTTTTTAATTTTTCAATATGTGAGAATTTTGAAAGACAAAAAAACAAGACTCACACATATTGTGTTAAAGTCTTGTTCAATAACCATTTATCATTTAGTCCGAATGTTTATACATTGAATTGACGAACTAAATCCATAATTATATATAGGAACTACTCCCTTTCAACGCTGTTAGTTATACCACTTTTTTCTTGCATTTGTCAAATCTAACAAATTATCGAAAAATATCCCTTAATGTTTAATGCTTTTTGAATTATTTTGTTCAACACTCATAGTTCGAAAGTATTCAATTAATACTTGACGCATCTTTTGGTAACCATTTTCATCCATATTATTTACAACAAAATTATCATGAGGATATTGACCTCGTTTCTCAGCAAGATGATTATCGCCAAAATCCCATATCTGATAACTAGCTTTAAATTCTTCAAAACTTTTTCCATTCGCTGCTTCAACGAAACTTCTAGCAGCATCAATAAACGAACCTCCGTTTTGAAGAATCCAATTCTCGATTCCAATTCCTCCTAAACCACCTTGAGGATTTTCTCCTCTTTTAGGTTTATATACTTCAGCAGCTTTCAAAACTTGTTTAGCAAGTAAAATATTAGCTATAACATATTTATAAGCTTCTGGATTTGTTCTTTGAATAGTGGTTAATCTATCACGTATGCACATATCAGTTGAATAAGATAATTTATCCGTTTTTTGAGTAAATGTAATATCAATATCTACATTAGTATCATTATCTATTTGGACATCTTTTAATCTGAAATCACCAGTTCCTGTTAATTGAGAAGAATTTTCTTTACCAAGATTTTTTAATATTGTTTGTTTTAACTCACTTAATTTTTTAGGATCTGATAATATAGATTTATCTAATCGCAACATAAAGTCAAAATCTCCATCTCCCGGCTTATTCGTTGCTCTTCCGGTTGAACCAGTATCTATTAATTCTGCAAATCCTTCAGTTAAATCTCCATCAATATTGGTTTTTAAATGTAATCCTAATTCTTCAAGAGATTGCTGTATAACTCGATTAACTTTTTCTCTTTTTATTTGAACCTCATAATAATTTTGTTCTACTTGCTCTGCCAAAGCTTCTGTTTCTTCAGTAACTAAATTATTAGAAAAAGTATAAGTTCTTTCACCAAAATAAGATAGTCCATTCATTTTTGATCTTAATTCATCATATTTTTCTGGAGTAAATATGATTTTACCTTCTGTATTAGCAACAGGAATGTAAAAACCATTCATAGCAATTTCAAGTCCTACTCTTGAATCATATTTTTCCATAACAATATAATTAATCTCACTAGATGCAAAACCTGTTCTTATACCATAATGCCCTTTTCCTAATGCACCAGTATAAAAAACTTCCATTTTCGAAAAATCTCTTTTTGATTCTAATGCCTCTGTTTCTGTTCTAGTTGTTACAAACCTATCATCATTCTTTAATACAAACCATATAGGGCCATAGCCTTTAGCGGCTGTTTCATTTATTTTTTCACTTATGGTTTTGGCTGAACTCATGATCATTGATACATCTGTATCAAGCGGTGTTGCATCACTTTCCGCGTTTGCTCCTAAATATTCTTTGGCGATACTTCCATTTTGTAAAATATTTCTTAAATATGTAATGTCGCCAATTCCTTTTATAAAATCTCCTTTTTCTAATACCATATTGGAAGCAGCTGCATTTCTATTTCTTAAATCAGCTGATTTTACTTTCAAATTAATATATTCTTTTGCTTGTTCTAATGTATCGATACCAACAAAACCACAGAACATTCTTATAACTCTATCACCTAAATTATAATCTAATGACCCATTTGGTGATAATTTTTTAGAAAGATCTAAAATATCCGTTAAAACATCCCCACTAGATATAAATGCTGTATTTTCTTTTTTTACTTTCATTGTATTGTTATATAATGTTGCTAGATGTTTACTAAATATTAATAATTCCTGTTTTTCTATTTCACCAAGTGTATCAAGACTTATTTGTCCAGTTCTTATTTGTTCATATAATTTAGAACCGAATTCTATATTTTTTAAATATGAATTAACTGAATTATTATTTGAACCAAAAGAACATTTAATTAAATCAGAAAATACTGTTATTTTATCACTCATTGTTGATGATCTTTTTAATATTGGTGAAATTCTTGAGCTTTCCATATTAAATCCTTGAAAATCAGGATGCAATATTTCAAAACAAGAATATCTTTTTCCTACTGTTGGTATATTGTTTCTTATAAAAACATCTTCAATTTTGCTTAAATTTTCTAAAGGATTATTAGATTTTAATAGTTGAGTAGCTATTTCTTTTCTAAATGTGTATATTTCACTTGAATTAGATAACGAAAGTCTTGATAAAATTTCTGCAACAAACTTTATTCTTTCAGAGTCAATACTATCGCCAAAATTTGTAATATAATCCTTAAATTCCCATTGTAATTCTATATCTTGAATCTTATAGCATCCTAAAATCACTTCCCAACGATTATTATTAGCTACGTTAAAATTATCTTTACTATCAAATAAAGGAATAATCCAAGACATATTATTTGAAAAACCGCAAGCTATATTAGTATTACTAAATATTTCAAATAGCTTAGGATTTGCTATAAAATCTTCTAATGTAAATTCTCTATTGTAAAATTTGTTTTTAATATCTTGTGATACATTAACATTTAAAAATAATGTTGGATATTTATCTTTAAAATGTTGGGGAATACTTTCGTCATATATTATATATTCATCAATAATGCTTTGAAAAATTATTTTATCAATTTCATCAAATAAAATAGCTTTGGTAGATTCATTATTTAAACCAGAATCTTGTAATTTATCTTTACTAAATATTGTTTCATTATTCAAATGGTCTGAAATTATATCCATATACTTACCATATATAGCACATAATTGTAAAAAGTTTTCTTTACCTAGTATTTGCAGTAAATAATTATCACCTTTATCACCAAAAGCAATAGATAAATTTTTATCTTTAAGGATAGTTATTAGTTCAGGATACTTTTTTATATCAGCAAAATTTAGCGCCCTATTATAAAATGCTTGAGTGAGTCTTTGTCTTTCTTCTTCTGAAATATTTGTTAATCCATCGAAATTTATAAATATTTCTTGATATTCACTTACCATTTCTGGAATATTGGCTAAATAAGAATAATCTATTTTATTTTCCATTATTTTACTATAAATAGAGTTTCTAAGAGATTTTTCAATTGCCTGTTCGATATGGTTAAATCAGATAGTAAACCTCCATATTTAAATATTAGTATTAATAATTTTTTATTACCATATCTTGAAGTATATTCATTTATAAAGTTTGAATAGCTTAGCATTATATTTCCTTTTTCATCTACCAAACTGGGAATCGTTAATTTTATATTAGCATTTATAGTATTAGATAAATTCTTATCAATTAAATAAGGTATATAATCCTTATGTTGAAATAAGAAAGCCGAATCAATATGATTATGATAATAAGCTGCTTTTAACATCCTCGGAGCATTTAAATCCATAAATATCTCTGGATGTTTATCTCTAAATTCACCCTGAATCCAATCATAATTTGGAAAATTTATAAATATGCCTTCTTTTCTCATAATATCCAAACAAGCAGCTAGTTGTTTAGAAAATTCTTCATATGATAAACTCCCATTTTTAAAATCTATTCCTGATTTTGCTAATGAATCTGGATTATGTTGACGAAAATAATAAGCAAATGCATTAAACATTCTTAAATCTTGCGACCATTGATACTCTTTATGAGAAAAAAAAGCTGTGTCTTGCTCAAATCTTTTAATATTATCTATATCAAACGTTTCTAAAACTCTTCTTTGATCTCTATCAAGCACAAAAACTGAATCTGTATATTCTAATAATTCCTCTATAGTGGTTAATTTATCCATAAATTTAAAATTCATAGATGATAACCAATCTGGAACATTATAAATAACTTGATCTCCACTTACAAATCTAAAATCATCTGGCATACCGTAATTTAAAAAATAATCTTTTACAGCACTACTAAAAGCTTTGTCTAAATCTGTACCTTCTTTTAAAAATTTGACAAATGAATATTCTTTTCCTTCTTGTGCTATATGGGCAAATATATCGGGATGCTTTTCTAATAACTCTTGAAATTTTCCCATACCATAATTATCTCTAATAAATTTATGTATATATGTTCCATATTCCATAAAGTAATCTACTGGAATATTTTTAAATACATTAGGATAATCAATTAAATCCTGCAGTTTTAATCTTTTATTAAAATACCTTTCCTTAACTTCATCTGGAATATTAGCGTCTACCAAAAATATGTCTGAATTTTCTTTTATAAACATTTCCGGATATTTTTCTATTCTTATCCACGATTCAGAATTAGTAATTTTTTTTCTTGCAAAATCAAAGCAAACATTCTTTAATTCTGAAATTTCAACAGTTTTAATTTTTTCAAAAAATTCATCTGTAGATGGTGCATATTTACCATTTTCCAAATCAAAATCTATACCACCATACATTGTTATCAATTTATTAATAGCATCATATTCTTCTGGTGAATATTTATATAATTCAACTATTCTATCCAAGCCAAGAGTTTCTAATAGCAATCCATTATATTCTTTAGAATCCATATGAAATTTAAGATTTTTTTTCTTTATTTCATTCAACTGCTGATTAGATAAAGATGTTAAATCTTTAATAGTTAAAATCCCACCATAATATTTTTCTTTAAATTCTTCACTAAATATATCACTTAAAAATAATGAAGGATTTGCTTTAATGGTTTCTTCATCATAGTCCTTATAATTTAATGATCTTCCTAGCGTTTCTAAATTTCTAACATTACATCCTCGAAAATTCCCGTTTCCATAATATTCAATTAAAGCAAAATCTATATTAGCTCTAGTTTTAGAGAAATCCACAATATGTTCTTCATCCGAAAATATTATAAAATCTTTCCAAGCTTCAAATGGAATATTACTTAAATCATAACTCAGTAAATAATTTTGAATTGATAAATATCGTTCTGTAAATTTTTCTTCTACTTCATTTTCATTATAATTTTCATCATTTTTATGTATCTCAATATATTCTTCATATTCCTTAATTAAATCTGCCAATTGATTTTTAATTTGCTCAAATTGTTCCAAAGACAATTTTTCTATCATCTACAACACCATCCTAAATTTTCAACATATTACTATTGTTCAACTATATTATATATAATTATAACATATTTTTTATAATTTTTAATTCTATTATAGATTTTTATATATATTTTCCCTATTTTTTATACATTACCCCATAAAAAAGTATATTTCCCAAATAAATGTGAAAATAGTAACATAGTGGTGATATTTTATGATAGTCAAAAGATTAAACTATACAAGAGAAAATTTGGTTTTAAAACAAAAAGACTTAATAAAGTTATTTAAAGTAACTAGTTTCTTCTATTAATGAGGTACTAGTAAATCCTTCTTCGTATAAATAATTTCCTTTTAATTTTTCTAATTCTAATAATTTTTTTATGCCATAATTTCTAAATGCCAAAATATCATTTCCTCTATAAGTGACAAAGTTTATATTTGGAGTTTTATACTTATTAATTATTTTGCTAATTTTTTCAGCTAAAAACCTACATTGTATTCTTATTTCATCAGACAAGAGCCCATTTTCTTCATAATTCCATGTATTTCTTAAAATATTATTTATATTTCTAAATTGATACCCCGTATATGCTCTTAAATCTAACAATTCTTCTTCTGATAAACTACTTAAAACTTCTTGAATACTATTGCCAAAAACGTTATTCACTTCATTCTTTGAGTGAAAATTAATAAATTTATAAAGATTGGCATCAGTTACAAAACTATCAATACTAGTTTTTATTTCATTCGAAAAAAAACTTAATAATCTTTCTACAGTTTTTGATTTTCCCATTTCCATATTTTTTCTCACTTTCAAAATGTTATTTATGCATATAAAATATTATATAACATTTATTAATATTTTTGTACTAAATTTAAAATTTTGATTAAAATTAACATTGAATATTCATGTCACTAGCGTTATAATTAATACATCAAATACAAATGAATTTGTTATAAAAGTGTGCTTAACCCTTTTAGTAATCGCTCCATTGACGAATCTGTTCGAACTTTTCGGACATTAAAATATATTTCATCTCTAAATAGAGATGATTTTTTATTGCATAAAAAATCCCCACAGGACATTTTGATATACTTGTCAAAATTCCTAGGGGGTTAATAATTTTGTCAAAGCCAAAATATAAGTTATATTCTATCTTTATCTATTCCTCTTATTTCAAAACTTTTATAAATCTTTTGCATATCTCTATATTTTATAACATTTCTAAAAAACTTATAGCTTTTTAAACATATTTATTTTTATTAAAATATTAAATTAATCAATAAATATATTGTTTTGTTCTATATAACTAATAGGCTCTGAATTTTTAAGAAAATTTATTTTATTTTTAATGAATGTATTACAATTTATAACTATATTTTCACATCTATTAGAATTTTTATTTATAACTTCATCCTCATTTCCAAAACAAAAAGCTACATCTTTTGAGTCCTTTATAAGATTACCATTAAATACAACATTTCTAGCGCCATAATCTACATATAATCCTCCATTATTATTGTATATACAATTTGATGAAATTAAAATTGTATCTCCTCCTCGAATACCTATAGCAAAGTTTTTAGTATTTCTAATTATATTATTAGTAATTATCTGACCTTTAGGATAGTTTGTTTGATTATGAAAAATACCTTGATCTTCTAAAAATATTCCGAAATGTCCACATGATTCACAGATGCAATTTCTAATAATATAATTTTCATCTTCCCACATACCTGTCCCAATTCCAATTCCGGCTCCGCCATTATTACCATAAGTCCAAGATTTACCTCCTTCAAAAACATAAATAGAATCTATAACAACATTATTTAACATATCTATTCCTAATGCTGTTGAAGGTGTTGAAATAAGTCGCAAATCTCTAAAAACACAATCTCTAACTCCCGAATAATAAAAAGCTTTTCCCCTATGGGTATATTGTGATAAACTTGCTTCAGACATATCAATTGTGAAATTTTGAGCATTTGCTGAATGTAATATTTCATTTGAAAATTCAATATTATGGCAAAATAAAGCAGCGCCTTTTTGAGTTTTTCCAATAACTTTTAGAACAGTATCTGTTATTGATTCACCAATCAAAGAAACTTTTGATTTCATCTCTAAAATTGCTGTAACATTTTTAGTCATATTCCATGAACTTTTTTCAGAATCAAAAATATAAATTCCAATAGGGATGAATATTATACCACCGCCATTTTTATATACTAAATCTATTAATGATTGAAATATTTTTGAGTTATCTTTATTTTTGGTACTCAAGCCATAATCTACTGCATTATAAATTTTTTGATTTTTATTTTCATTTATAATATTCATTATGCTTCTCCTTAATATTATTATTTTTTCTTATACGTAAATTTACTCTTTTAGAAACTTTTCAACATTTTCTTTGATTTTATCCAACTCATATCCACAAGCATTACAAGTATTCCATTTTCTTTTTCTAGCTTCATCAATATTAACATTGGTATCATCAATAAATAGAATTTCCTTTGAATTTATTTTTAATCTTTTTTCAATATATTCATATGCCTTTGGATTGGGTTTAATATATCCCATTTGATATGATAAAAATGCATAATCAAACATAGATAAGTCAACTTGCTCATTAATTCTTTTTTCATCTAATTTTACTAAATTAGAAAATATTCCTATATTGCATTTTTCTTTTAAATTGTGTGCATATTCAACCACATCTTTATAATATGGAATTTTTTTACCATATTTGTAATAAGCATTTTTATATTCTTCATATGTACAAGTAATTTTTAACTTGCTTTTTACTTCATTAAACCAAGTTACTGTTGTTTCCTCGTCATTATTAATAAATGTAGAATGAAGTTTATCTCCTTTTGAACATATTTCAATAATTTCATTATCTGTTAATGCACAATTGTAATATTTCATTATATCTACGATAACCTTACTAATATTATACTTATTATTATCATGAATTTCAATCACTCCACCCCAATCAAAAATTACAATTTTATTACCTTTTTTCAAATTTTAGTTACCTCCACCTACTTATTCACATTTCCTATATTTATCAGTATACAACATTATTAGATAAAATACAAACAAATTTAGTAAATTATTTGATATTTGAATCAAAAGAAAAAACAATTTGAAATTATGTTAGATAAGATTAAATAATTGTGATAAAGTGTTATCAAAAAACGATGACTTATCATCAAAGTTATCGTTTTATAGTTTCAGTATCTCTTTGTGTTATTTCTATGGACTTTAAATATTCTTTTAATGCTATAACCATTTTTTTATACCCTGCTTCACTCATGTTATTTAAAATAAAATTATCATGTGAATATAGTCCTCTTCTTTCTGCTAAATGATTATCTCCAAAATCCCATATTTGGTAAGTTGATTGAAATTCTGAAAAACTTTTTCCATCAGCTGCTTCAATAAAACTTCTTGCAGCATCAATAAATGAACCACCATTTTGAAGAATCCAATTTTCAATTCCAACTCCACCTAAACCACCTTGAGGAATTTCTCCACGATTAGGTTTGTATGCTTCAGCTTTTTTTAGAACTTGTTTAGCAAGTAAAATATTAGAAACAACATATTTATATTTTTCTGGGTCTGTTTTTTGAATAGTTGCAAGTCTATCTTGTAATGCCATATCTGTAGAATAAGATACTTTGTCATTTTTTTCAGTAAATGTAATATCAATATCTATACTTGTTTCACTATCTATTTGAACATTCTTTAATCTAAAATCCCCAGTACCAGTTAATTCAGAAGAATTTTCTCGGCCAAGATTTCTTAGTATTGTTTGTTTTAATTCGTTTAATCTTGAAGGATTTGATAATATAGTTTTATCCAATCTCATCATAAAATCAAAATCTCCATCGCCAGGTTTATTTGTCCCTCTTCCTGTTGATCCAGTATCAATTAATTCTACAAATCCTTCAGTTAAATCTCCATCAATATTAGTTTTTAAGTGTAATCCTAATTCTTCAAGAGATTTTTTAATAACACTATTAATTTTTTCTCTTTTAACTTTTACTTCATAATTACTTTGTTCAATTTGTTGAACCAAATATTCGGTTTCTTCTGTGATCAAATTTTCAGAAAAGATATAATTATCCTCCCCATAATATGATAAACCACTCATTTTTGTTCTTAATTCATCATAATCTTTTGGAGTAAATACAACTTTCCCTTCTTTATTAACTACAGGAATATAAAAACCATTCATAGCAATTTCTAATCCTACTTTTGGATCATATTTTTCCATTACAATATAATTTATTTCACTAGAAGCAAAACCAGTTCTAATTCCATAATGTCCTTCCCCTACAAATCCAGTATAGAATAATTCTATTTTAGACATATCTTTTTTTATTTCTAATGTTTCACTACTTGTTCTTGTAGTCATAAATCTATCATCATTTTTTAATACAATCCATATAGGCCCATAACTCGAAGCAGCTGTTGCATTAATTTTTTCACTTATTGTCCCATCTGAACTCATTATCATTGATATATCTGTATCAAGTGGAGTAGCATCACTACCAGCACTTGAACCTAAATACTCTTTTGAAACACTACCATTTTGTAAAATGTTTCTTAAATATTTGATATCACCAATTCCTTTTATGAAATCTCCTTGTTCCAATGTCATATCTGAATTTGATGCATCTCTATTTCTTGAATCAGCAGTTTTAACTTTTCTTTCAATATATTCTTTAGCTTGATTTAAAGTATCAATTCCAGTAAATCCACAGAACATTCTTATAACTCTATCAGCTAAATTATAATCTAATGTGCCATCTGGAGACAACTTCTTTGAAAGTTCTAAAATATCCGTTAAAACATTACCACTAGATATAAATGCTTCATTTTCTTTTTTAGCTTTCATTGTATTATTATACAAGGTTGCTAAATGATCACAAAAAGTAGTTAATTCTCTCAGTTCAAATTCTCCAAGTGACTCAAATTTAATTTGTCCTGATTTTATACTTTCATATAAATTAGAACCAAATTCTATATTTTTCAAATATGCATTAACAGATCTATTATTTGAACCAAATGAAGATTTAATCAAATCAGAGAATACTATTACTTTTTTACTTGTTGTTGATGACTTTTTTAATACTGGTGATATCATTGATCTTTCAAAATCAAATCCTTGAAAATCAGGATGTAATATTTCAAAGCAAGAATAAATTTTTCCAACAGTAGGAATATTATTTTTTATAAATATATCTTCAATTTTTCCTAAACTTTCTAAAGGATTTTTTGATTTTAATATTTGTGTAGCAAGTTCTTTTCTAAATGTAAATATTTCACTTGAATTTGATAATGATAGTCTTGATAATACTTCAGCAACATATTCTATTTTTTCTACATCAATATTATTTTCAAATTTCATAACATATTCTTTAAATGATTCTTGAAGTGCAGCATCTTGTATTTTAGAATAAGCTGATATAACTTTCATACGATTATAGTTTGCTATTTTAAAATTTTCTAAATCATTAAATAGTGGAATAATCCAAGACATATTTTCTGAAAAAGCACATGCTATATTTGTATTTGAAAATATATCTAATAATTCTGGATTATCATTAAAATCTTCCAATGTAAATTTTCTATTATAGAATTTATCTTTAATTTCTTGTGGAACTTTTGAATCTAAGAATAAAGTTGGATTGTTATTTTTGAAATGACTAGGAATATTTTCATCATATTTCATATTCCCATCAATAACATTTTGTAATATTGTTTTATCTAGTTCATCTAGAAAACCATCTTGGGTAAATTCAGGATTATACAAAAAATTTTTAAGATTATTTACCTCATATACTTGATAAACATATTTACCATATATAAGCATAGCATCTAAAGCATCTTTTTCACCAAAAGTTTGTTTAAGTGCACTAACAAAATTTATTTGATGATATCTTTTCCTATAAGCAAAAGGCCCAGAGATAATTATATCATTAGATAAATTTTTAGGCATAATACCAACAGGCATATATTTAAATAAAACTTCCAAATCGACATTTTGAACAAATTCTCTATAAGATGGATTAACAAGAATAGTTTCTGGTGATAAAGTCCTACTATAAAAAGCTTCTTGTAATTCTTTTGGTGCATTCTTATCCAAAAACATCGATGGATAATTTTCAAGAAAATTATTAGGAATGTGAATAGGATATGCTATATTTTTTTCAATAATAAATTTTCGTAATAATTGGTTTATTCTATTTTGAATTTGAGCTATATTATCATCTATTGAAAAATTTAGTTCATATTGATAATGATCAGACATTCTTCTATCAAAAACAATATCTAAAACATCACTATATTCAGTAATAAAATTCATAACTCCATTAAAGTCAGTTTTATTACCAAGAAATTTATAAATATTCTCATATCCATATAATGCATTACCACCTTCGACTTGTATTTCTCTTTTTTTAAAACATGAACTCAAATCTTTTCCATTTAAAAATTGAATATATTCTGGATGTTCTACTAAAAGTTTTGGAGTAATATTTTTAGTATAAAATAGTTTTTGCAATTCTTCTGGTGCTTGTTCTGATATAAATAATTCTGCATTTCTAATTCTAAATTCGCCAGTCATATCTCTATAATCAGGAGCCTTATCAGCATAATTTCCATCACTTGGACCATATATTACCATTCTTTTCATGGCTTCATAAAACTCACCTTTTGTATATGGTCTATCAACATAATTTCCATTTTCATCATACGGATTTTTAGTATAAATTGTTTTATTAGGATCGGATTGATTTCCACCATAATGTAAATACATATCATACATTAATTTTAACATTTCACAATTATTCTTAGTAAAAAAATGTCCACATTCATTATCAAAATCAACAACATTTTTAAGTCCATAAGTACTAATAAAACTTAATACAGCTGAATTATTTAAGATATCAAAAGGTATTGGAATATCAAATATATAGTCTTGGGGCAAAGTTTTTAATTCTTCAAAAATTTTATCTATAGCATATTCCCTATATCGATTAGTAATTTTTAAATAATCTTTCATTGATGAATATTTAAATAATTCTCTATATTCATTATTAGATAATTCAATAGCTTGATGATGACTGCCTTTTATAAGAGTCTTTTCTAAAATATTATCTGTAATTTTTTTTATGTGTTCTTGTTTTTCTGCCTCACTTTTTGAACTATAAATTTCATAAATAAATTGATAAATATTAGTATTATCAAGTATCAAGCTAGATATATTTTCAAATTTATTCATAAAATCTTTTAATTGACTATTAGTTATATTAAATTCATTATCTTTATCATTTTGTAAACAATAACTTAAATCTTTATCTTTATATAAATCCCAATCATAAACTAACTCTCTAAGTGAAATTTCACCAGCATTAAATCTTTCTTTTGAAGATTTTAAATCTTCATCATCATCCTGTGATATTTCAAATAATCTATCTTGATAAAATTCTTTCATTCTTAAAGAATATTCACTTGGTCTAATTTGATCTTTTACTAATTCATATAAACTTGTATTTAAATCTTCAACTGATGCATCAATACTAAGTAATAATTCCCTAAAATTAATATTATTATTTATATAATATAATCGTTTGCTTAATAACTCCCAATCCAATGTTTTTGCTTTTTCAATTCCGAATTTTTCAACTATTTTTCTATCCAACTTGTTTAAGCAAGTTATTGGAATTTTATCATCTAAATCATATTCGACAAACTCACTAAAAGAAAGACTGCAAGCATAAACTTTAGATAATATATTCCTAGGCACTTTTAATCTTTTTCCAAATATTTGTCTTCTTTGATATTTATAGTTCATCTACTATCACCTACAATATCATTATACCATATATTTTGTTTTTGCATATTAGATTTTAAATTAATTTATTAAAGATATAGCTATCCTTACTATGATAATTACACACCCTAGTTTGACAGTTTTAATATAAAAAACTTACATAGATATTGAAAAATCTAGTTTTTTTATCATTTTATACTTG
>CANPWK010000004.1 GCA_947584105.1 uncultured Bacilli bacterium | reverse complement strand
TAGTATAAATTACATTAATAAATATAATGATTATGCAGAAAATTTAATTGAAATATCTAATGGTATTATTGATTATGATTTAATTAAAAGAGTAAATGAAGATGATGAACAGTTAAATTTAAAACAGTAAGTAATTGCTGTTTTTTTTGTTAAAAAAAGGTTGTATTTTTTTTTTTGATAAAATGGGTACGAAAGGTAGGAGTTATGAAGAGATATTTAGTATTTAGTATAATATTTTTAATGTCATTTATAGGAATTATACAAGCTGAAACATATAAACCAGGAGATATAATAACTTATAAAGATATCAAGTTTTATGTTGTAAGTGATGAAGGAGATTATTTAACACTTTTAAAAGCAACACCACTTACAGTTGATGAAGTAAATACCTATGGCAAAGGATATATAAATAAATATACTTATTCATCACAAGGTACAAGTTTTGACAGTACTTTATTTGGCAATAAATATAAGGGTTATGGTGGTGTTGCTTATTATACAAGTGATACCTGTGGTTATAAAGATGATAAATACATTTACAATGAATGTAAAGACAATTATAATGATTCAGATATCAAACATATAGTAGATAATTGGACTGAGAAAGTATTAGATGTAAATGATTTAAAAGAAGTGGAAATTAATAATACTAAATATAAATCAAGACTGATTACTATTAATGATGTGAGAAATATGGAAGGGGTTAAAGTAGGAGAATGGAAAATTACATCTTATCCAATAGACTTTGGATATCTATCAAGCAGGATATCATTTTATTCTAGTTGGACGATGACACCTCATGAAGATTCTGATTATGAAATGCTTGATTTATCAAATGTTTTGCAGGATAAAGCAGTATATAATTTATCATACGTAAGACCGATCATTCATTTAAAGAAAAATACTAAATTTACAAGTGAAATTGGTACAAGAAAAAAAGCAATTACAGATACCGAATTTATTACTGGTGATACAGTAGAATATAATGGATCAGAATATTATGTATTAAAAAATGCTTCTAATAGTGATAAAACATTAACAATGATAAAAAAAGTATCATTAACTAAAGAAGAGATACAAAAATATAATTCTAGTTATGATTCGGATAGCATTAGTTATTACTCTAATGATAAATGTACAAGCGAAATCAATGGAAATTTAGGTTATAATAATTATTCAGGATGTACAAACGATTATGAAAAATCCAATATAAAACCAATAGTAGATGCTTGGGTAAAAGAAGAATTTAAAGATGAAGATTTAGCTGTTGATGAATTAGGATATAAAGCTAGACTAATAACAATAGATGAACTTAAAAATAACTTATTTTATAAAGAAAAAGAACCCAATATAACACCTATAACAAATCAAGAAATTTATGAACCATCCAATCAAACACCATTTATAATTGGCTCTGGTTGGACAATGAGTCCAGTATTAGATACAAATCATATGTTATATTTATCAAACGGATATGTTTCAATAGTTTCTGATCATGGGCAGACTGGTGTTGGATATAGAAAAATTTATCCAGTTGTAACTATTAAGAAAAATGTCAAAAATAATGTTGCAGATAACAATTATAATAATAAAGTGAGTGTCCCAAATACTCTACTTAAAAATCCAATATTTATAGTAGTAGTTGGAATTATCTTAATAGTTATAGCTACTATAACAGTAAGTATAATATTAAAAAGAAAAAAATAGTTTGCAAATTAGTCTTGCAAACTGTTTTTTAGATTTTTAATTTCTGAAGTTGATAAATTTGTTAATTCAGATATTAAATTAATATCCATATTTTTCTTTAACATATTTAAAGCAATCTTTTTAGATTTATTTTCTTCTCCTTCTTTAATTCCATCGTTAATTCCATCTTTATAGCCATAATGAATGTAAGTATTTTTTAACATCTCATTTTCTTCCTCATCGGTCATAAGCTTAAAAAATTCTTCATCATCATTCAATTTGTTAACTTCACTTTTAAATTTCTCCATTAATTTATCACCTACACAAAGTTTATTAAGCTCATCTTTATCTGCATCTAGTAAAGCTAATAACTTATACTTATTATAACATTTTCTTTTAATTATTGGTAGATTAAATTCATAAATAGTGAAATTATCAACAAATAAATTACCATTAATCTCACCCTTTAATTTATAAATATCATAAGGAATGTTATTATGCATAGTAGATAAATTAATTTGAATAAAATTAGGCATTTCATCATAAGTATCACCAACATTAATAGAATTAGAATAACGACTACAAATATAAGCCATATTTCTTCTATGAAGGGTAGAATCAGAATAGGAATTAATCTCAATATTAGCTTCCCCATCATTAGTTTTAACTAAAACATCTAAAGTTTTCCCTTTAACAAAGACTTTATTTTTTAAAAGTTCACTAGCTTTAATATCAATAACCTCTAATTGTTTACCAGTAACTTCTTCTAAGAGTCTTTTTAAAAGATCACGATTATTATCATTACAAAAAATGGCCTTAAACATGGCATCATTTTTTGCTTTAAAGAATTTCTTCATTATCTCACCTCATATATATAATTCGATAAAAGATTCTAAAATCCTTGTTGATAACAAAAAAAAGGTTGTTTTAACAACTTTTTTTAATATAAAAAATGATGATGTTAACTAAAAATGGTTGACAACAAATAAAAAATATTATATAATCAATATATATTTAAAGGAGGTGCTTTATGGCAGTAAAATTAAGATTAAAAAGAATGGGAGCTAAGAAGAAACCATTTTATCGTATTGTTGCCGCTGATTCAAGATTCCCTAGAGATGGTAGATTTATTGAGGAAGTAGGATATTATGATCCAACTAAGAATCCTGCAGTTGTTAAAATCAATAATGATGTTGCAATGAAATGGTTAAATGATGGAGCTATTCCAACAGATACTGTTAGAGATTTATTAAGTAAACAAGGTATAATGAAAAAATTTCATGAATCTAAGAAGGAAGGCAAATAATTATGGACCTTGTTGCTTTAACTGATTATCTTGTAAAAAGCCTAGTAAAACATCCTGATAAAGTAAAAATTAATGTTCAAGAAGAATCTGATATGAAGGTAATTCAAATTTTAGTTGAAAGTAGTGATATTGGAGCATTAATTGGTAAAGGTGGAAAGATAGCTAATGCAGTTCGTACTATAATTCAAGCTAGTAGTTATCATAATAAACTAGGTAAAGTAAGAATTAATATTGATACTTTATAAAGACATTAAGTCTTTTTTTTTAACTAAAAATAATATAAATCATATAGTATATTATAAAAGGGGAGATTTTTATGTATAATTATCAATTTGGAAATAAATATTATAATTATTATAATGATTTAGGAATAGAGTCTATAGAGTATCAAATTATGGCACCGGAACAATCTCAAAACAGACAACCGGGCTTTGAATATTTAATGGATCCTAAACCAATATTTGATGATTTTTCATATGTAGGAAGTAATAAACTAAAAGATAAAGTCGCTATTATAACTGGTGGTGATAGTGGACTTGGTCGGGCTTGTGCTATTGCTTTTGTAAAAGAAGGTGCTAAAGTAGTAATTCCTTATTATGATGAACATATAGATGCAATGGCAACTAAAGATTATATTGAATCCTTAGGTGGAGAATGTTTATTATTATCTGGGGATATTTCAAATAAGAATTTTTGTAGAGAAATTGTTGAAAAGACTTTAGATAGGTTTGGTAAAATAAATATACTAGTAAATAATGCTGGTGTACAGTATCAATCAGATTCTCTTGATGAAATAAGCGATGAACAATTTGATTGGGCCATGAAAGTGAATATATATGGAATGTTTTATTTAACAAAGGAAGTATTGCCTTATTTAAAATCAGGCGATTCGATTATTAACTTATCATCTGTTACAGCTTTTTATGGAGATCCTCAATTAATTGATTATGTTACCACTAAGGGTGCAATTGTTGGATTTACTAGAGCTTTAGCAAGAAATTTAGCTTTAAAAAATATTCGTGTTAATGCAATTGCTCCAGGTTTCTTTTGGACACCACTTCAACCAGCTTGTTGGGTTAAAGAAAAAATCCCATCATTAGGATTTGATGCAGCAATGGCTAGAGGAGCTATGCCTTATGAATTAGCCCCTACATTTGTTTTTTTAGCTTCAGATGATTCTAGTTATGTTACTGGACAAGTTATCCATAACAATGGTGGACAAGTTATGGGATAACTATTACAATTAAAATTATAATAATATTTTGTAATTTTTTTTAATAGTGTTATAATTAAGATAGTTTATTAAAAATAAGGAGGGTAGTAATTTTTAATAAATAAGCGCCTGAGTCTTTAGACTGACGAGGATAGTAGTTATCGAAATGTTCGGCGGATGCTACTACGGTTTATATCGTTAGATTATTTACAAAAAGCAAAATATGTCTTGCTTCATAGGAAAGAAAGCAATTAATAATACAATGATAGGGCTTAAGAATTTAGAGTATAGAGGATATGATTCTTCTGGAATAGCTTATATCAAAAATAATAAAATAAATATACAAAAGGAAATTGGCAAAATAGAAAATTTAGATAAAAAAATTGAATATGATGAAAATGTAAATATAGCAATAGCACATACTAGATGGGCTACTCATGGGAAAGCTAATAAGAGTAATGCTCATCCACATAAAATAGGTAAAATTACATTAGTACATAATGGAATCATTGAAAATTATGAAAAATTAAAAAAAGATTTAGCTAGTAGTTATGAATTTAAAAGTGATACGGATTCTGAGGTTGTTGCAGCTTTAATTGATAGTTTGTATAATAAATATAAAGATATGAAAAAAAGCCTTAGTAAAGCTTTAAAATTATTAAAAGGATCTTATGCTTTGGTAATTATCAATGATGATTTAAAAGATAGTTTATTTGCAGTAAGAAAGGATAGCCCGCTTATTGTTGGTGAGCAAAATAATGAAGTAATGTTTGCAAGTGATATTCCAGCTTTATTACATTTTACTAAAAATTATTATTTGCTTAATAATAATGAAATAGTAGAAGCAAATACTCAGCAATTAAAATTTTATGATTCTAATTTAAAACTTTTAAATAAAGAAAAATTTTTTTATGATGATGATTGTGAAGTTATTAGCAAACAGGGATATGAACATTTTATGTTAAAAGAAATAAATGAGCAACCATATATTTTTAAAAAAATATTAGATACATATGTTAAAGATGGTAAAGTTTTAGATATGTTTGATATATCTAAGTATGATGAAATTGAGATTGTAGCATGTGGATCTGCTATGCATGCTGGCTATATAGGTAAATATTATATTGAATCTTTAGCTGGTATTAAAACTACAGTATATTATGCTTCTGAATATCGTTATCAGCATCATTTTTTCAATTCTAAGAATTTAGTTATTGTTATTTCTCAATCTGGAGAAACAGCTGATACTTTAGCAGCATTAAAATTAGCAAAAGAAAACAATGTTGATACCCTAGCTATTGTTAATGTTTATAAATCTAGTATTGCTAGAGAAGCTAAGTATGTATTATATACTTATGCTGGTATTGAGATTGCTGTAGCTACGACAAAAGCTTATATGGCTCAAAGTTTAGTATTATTATTACTAGCTTTAAGGGTTCATCAAGATTCAAATATTATTAAATATTTATGTAAAATTCCTAATTTATTATTAAAATATATTAATAAAAATTATCGAAAATATGCTTTAACTATTTCTAAATATAATCATATTTTCTATATTGGTAGGGAAGTTGATTATTATCTTGCACTAGAGGGAAGTTTAAAATTAAAAGAAATATCTTATATTCATAGTGAGGCATATCCAGCAGGTGAATTAAAGCATGGCACAATTTCCTTAATGGATAAAGATAAACTTGTTATAGCTGTTGTTACTGATGATGATGTTAAAGATAAAACTATCAGCAATTTAAAAGAAATAATGGCTAGAGGAGCAAAAGTATTATCTATAACTAATAATTTAGAAAATTTAAGTGATTATCAAATAGAAATAGAAGAAAATAATTTATTAACACCATTTTTTGTGATGGTATCTATGCAATTATTGGCATATGAAGTAGCTAAAATAAAAAAATGTGATATCGATAAACCTAGAAATTTGGCAAAATCAGTGACTGTCGAATAAGTGATATCACTTTTTTTTATTTTTTAAAAGGATTTTTGCAATATTTATCGAATTATATATATGAGGAGGAAGAAATATTAAAAAATATCCTTTTGTAAGACAACAAGGAATGAAAGATTGTGGAGCAGCTTGTTTATTGATGATTATAAAATACTATAAAGGTTACATTAATATTAATACTTTAAATGAAATGGCTAAAACTAATAGAAATGGAACTACTTTATTTCATTTAAAGGATGTTTTATGCAAGATTGGATTTGATTGTGAAGGAGTAAAGTGTTCCTTTGACACATTAATTAACAATAATATATCGATGCCCTGTATTTGCCATGTAACAATTAATTCATCTTATAAGCATTTTGTAGTTATTTATGAAATAAATAAAGATTATATTATCATTGGAGATCCCAGCCAAGGAATCAAAAGAATTCCTTTATTTAAGTTTAAAGATATTTATAATGGTGTTATTTTACTTGCTACTCCTATTAAAACAATTCCTTATATTAATGATTATAAGTACTATACATTTATCAAAATATTAAAACGAAACTATAAAACATTTAAGCTACTTATACTATATTCTTTTTTCTTTACGCTTCTTTCTATCATAAATTCTTTTTATTTTGGTAAATTAGTAGACAATGTTGATAAAGATAAAGATATTTTATTTTTCATATTCATTATCTTCTTTTCTATTAACATTATAAAAATAATTGTTGAATATATAAAAAATAAAATATTTATTTATTTAAATCGCAAAATTGATATAGAACTTACTAAAGATATTTTTACTAAATTACTTCTTCTTCCTTATAAATATTATAAAAATCGTACTACAGGAGATATAATATCCAGAATTGATGATCTTACATTTATAAAAGATATGTTAAATAAAATAATAATTAGTATTTTTATAGATATTCCAATAGTTTTATTAAGTTCTATTATACTATTTAAAATTAATATCAAATTATTTATAATATGCTTTATAAATTGCATTATAACATTACTTTTAATTATTGTTTTTAATGGCTTTAATAAAAAATTTTCTCATAAACTAAAAACCTTGAAATCAGTTAGCACCTCTAGTATGATAGAATCTATAAATGGTTTTGAAACTATAAAGGGACTTAATATTTCTAAAAATATAAAAAATAAAGTTTTAAGTAAATATATCGATTATGTAGATTATCAGACATATTATTCGGGGAAAATATTCAATCAAACTTTGATATTAAATTTAATAAATACTATAAGTTTTTTATTTATTAGTTATTTTGGAGCTATGTCTGTATTTAAAAACATTATAAGTTTAAGCAGTTTAGTTACTTTTAATACAATTTATAATTATTTTTATACTTCAATCAGTAATATAATTGAAATTAATACATACTTTTTAGAATTCCGTTTAACTTTAAAAAGAATAAATGAATTATTAATCAACAAAGAAAGTAATGGTTTTTTAAATTATTTTACAAATGGAGATATTTGTTTTCAAAATTTATCCTATACTTTTAATGATAAAATAAATGTTTTAAAAGATATTAACTTATTAATAAAGAAAGGTGAGAAAGTTTTAGTCATTGGTAAAAGTGGTAGTGGTAAATCAACTTTATTTAAATTGCTTAAAGGTTATTATAAAATTGATATGGATAGAATAATGATTAATGATATTGATATTAATAACTATGTAAAAAATACTTTAGATGAAAAAATAAAATATGTATCTCAGAATGAAATTTTATTCAATGATACTATTTTAAACAATATTACTTTAAATGAATCATTTGATAATAAATTTTTAGAAATAATGAAAATTTGTGAAATAGATGATATTATCAATAAAAATGATTTAGGTTATAATTTTTTAGTAGAAGAAGGAGGATTTAATTTATCCGGAGGTCAAAAACAAAGAATTTCACTTGCTAGAACCTTACTTAGAGATTTTGAAATTTTAATATTAGATGAAGCATTAAATCAAATAGATATTAAATTAGAAAGAAAAATCTTAATAAATATATTCAATAAATATAGTGATAAAACATTTATTATTATATCGCATCGCCTTAATAATAATGATTTGTTTGATAGGATTGTAGAGTTAAACGAAGGAAAGATTATTAGAAATGTTAGTAGATAGTTTAAATAAATCAATTATTTATACATTAAATAAAGAATTAAATTTTCAGAAATATTATATAATTTTAATATTGGTAATTATATATGGAATAATTATCTTGGTTATTCCTTATACTGATTATAAAAGCTATATATTATATGTTTATTCTTCGGAATATCAATTAATAGTTGATGAAGATTTTTTCCCTATTAAAAATAATAATTTATATATTGAAAAACAAAAGTACGATTACAAAATATTAAGTATAAAAGAAACTATTGTTAATAACAAAAAATATTATCAATTAACAATAGATATATCTTTAAATAAAAATATAAAAAAAACTAATAATATTATTAAAGTTAATATTAAAAAAGGGCAAACTAATTTATTTAATTTAATTAAAAAATGTTGAAAGGATGATGATATTGGAGCAATTAAACGATAAAGAAATGCTTGCTATTAATGGTGGTAGTACATTAGGTGCATTAGGTGTTTCGCTTTTAATTACTGCAGGAATTACTTTTACAATTGGAATATTAGATGGAATATTGAGACCATTGAGGTGTAAATAATGCAAAAAATGACCAATGAAGATATGCTAAAGATAGAAGGTGGTACAACCTTAACTGCATCGTTTTTAAATGCTATTACTAGAACTGGTGAATTAATTCTTGACTTGGGTCGGAGTTTAGGCAGTGCTATTAGAAGAATATATGAAAAGAATTCTTGCCCATTAGATTAACTTAAAAAGATATTTATAATTTTTATAAATACCTTTTTTTATAAGCTACCAGTAAAAATTTTATGATATAATTTTAATATTAAAAAAGTTAATTAGTTTTAGCTTTTTTATTTATACCAATCATGCTGCCAAAAATAGCTGACATTATTAAAATTATATAAAATAAAATACTACTTATTTTAATACTGTTGGTAATAAGGCTTATTATAACTAATATGATGTCAACAATAACCCCTAGTTTAATTCCTTCTAAAAATCCTTTTTTATTAGTTTTTGTACCCATTAAAATACCCCCAACAAACATTCCAATTATTGGTGTTAGTAATTTAAAGACTTTAGTTATGTTATCACTAAAAATATTGAAATAGCTAAAGATTGTAATTAAGAAAGTTAAGGATACAGTTATTATTAAAACATATAATAAACTTGTACCTAAAATTTTTAAATATTTCATATAATCACCTACCAAATATTATGAAATTGTATAAATATTTATAACTAGTAACAAAATAAAATAGGTGATTATATGTATTTTTCTATTGTTATTAGAACGTTATTTATGTATTTTTTTATTATCGTTGTTTATAGAATAATGGGGAAAAAAGAAGTAGGACAATTGAGTATTATTGATTTAATTGTATCAATTTTAATAGCAGAATTAGTTGCGATTGCGATTGAAGGAGAAAAAAATATTTTTATGTCGATTATACCAATTACTATTCTTTCATTAACCCAAATTTTTATTAGTTATATTACACTAAAAAGTGAGAAAGTTAGAGATATTATTGATGGGAAACCAACTGTTATAATCAAAAACGGGAAATTAAATTTTACTGAAATGGCTCATTTAAGATATAGTTTAGATGATTTAGTAACACAATTGAGATTACAAGGAGTCAAAAGTATTGAAAAAGTAAAATATGCGGTTTTAGAGAATAATGGTAGTTTGTCTGTATTTTTAGATGATAATGATTATCCTATGCCTATAATATTAGATGGTGTAATTGATTATCAGGTATTAACTGAAATTAATAAAGATTATAAATGGTTAAAAAGTAAATTAGATAAAGAAAATATAATGTTGGAAGAAATTTTCTATGCATTTTATACTCATTCGAAACTTTTTATTATAAAAAAAGATGAATTATTGTAAACTTTTGTAAAGTTATGATAAAATTTAGCAAAAAACATTTACAAAATAAAATAAAAATTATATAATTGTGTTGCAAAGTAGGTAATTATAGGTGGGTATATGTTTATTGGACAATATAATTGTAAAATTAAAAATGAGAAATTGATTATTCCTAAAAAACTTCGCAATAATCTTGTGAATAATGATCAATATCTTATTATTACAATTGGAACTAATAATTGTTTATCAATATTTCCAAAGGAAAATTATCAACCTTTTTTAAAAAAATTAATTGCTTTTGCAGAAACTGTAGAAGATAAAAATTTTGTTAATTCTTTTATTGATAATTTTTACTTTATAAAAATGAACGATCAAGGCGTGATAAAAATCCCAGATAAATTAATTGCTTATGCTTCGCTTAAAGAAGATTGTGTTGTTTTAGGAATTAATGATAGAATAGAAATATTTGATAAGCAAAAATGGCTTGATTATCAAAAAATGAATGATGCTAAAATACAAAATTTATATAAATATTTATAAGGGGGATTTATGCATAAGAGTGTATTACTTTCTGAATGCATTGAATATTTAAATTTAAATGATGATAGTATTATTGTCGATTGTACTTTAGGTTATGGTGGACATAGTAGTGAAATATTAAAACATATAAAAAATGGACATTTATATGCTATAGATCAAGATATAGATGCTATTAATTATAGTAAAAATAGATTAGATGCAATATCATCAAATTATACAATTATAAAAAGTAATTTTTTAAATATAAAATCTGAATTGGCTAAATTAAATGTAAAAAAAGTCAATGGAATATTGTATGATTTAGGGGTATCTAGTCCTCAACTTGATTGTGATGATAGAGGTTTTAGTTTTCATAAAGATGCAAAATTAGATATGCGCATGGATCAAAGTCAAACTTTAAGTGCTTATCATGTAGTAAATGAATATTCATATGATAAATTAGTGGAAATAATTTATAAATATGGTGAGGAAAAATATGCTAAAAATATTGCTAAAAATATTGTGGCATCAAGACCGATTAATAATACTTTAGAATTAGTGGAAATAATAAAAAATGCAGTCCCTATGAAATATAAGTTAGAGCACCATCCTGCTAGAAGAACATTTCAAGCTATTCGAATTGAGGTAAATAATGAATTAGAGGTTTTTGAAAAAAGTTTACGAGATGCTTTAGAACTTTTAGAAATAGGTGGCAGAATTTGTGTTATTACTTTCCATTCATTAGAAGATAAAATTTGTAAAGAAATCTTTAATAGTGTGAGTAAGGTAAATAGTGAATTAAATTTATTACCAGTAATTCCAAAAGAATATTTACCTAAATTTAAAATTATAAAAAATATTAAACCTAATTTGGATGAAATTAACGATAATAAAAGAGCAAGAAGTGCTAAATTAAGGGTTATAGAAAGAATTGGTTGATATGAAGAAAAAGAAAAAAAAGGGTGCAAGATTTACAAAGGGTGAAAAATTCCTTTATGCTTTGGCTATTATGTGTTTATGTTCTACTTTTGTTTTAAAAATATTTGCAACAGCTAGTACTAGTAATTTAAAAATGGAGATAGAAGAAATTAATTCTCAAATTGAAAAGCAGCAAAGTACAAATGAAAGTTTGTCTATGCAAGTTAATGAATTAACTTCTTATGAGAATATGGATGCAGTATTAAAGGAAATGGGGCTTACATATAATAATGATAATATTATAGTAGTTAATAAATAATTTTATATATTAAGAAAGTAAAATAATATAAATAAAGATGGATGAAAAAATAATTAGTTTTTTCAATATTTAAAATTATAAATTATTTTGCTTTTTTTATTATGTGTGATAAAATATAAGTAGATTAGGATGGTGATAAAATGAAGAGAACAAAAAAAAATAAACATACTAAATGGAAAGTTCCTAATTTAATTTTTTTTGTTTTTATGTTGTTTATTGTAGTATTATATATTCAATATGTATATTTATCATTATCTAAAAAAGTTTATAATATTGATATGGAAAAATTCGCAGCTAATCGTAATACTGTCAAAAAAGAAAAAATAGCTGAACGAGGAAAAATATTTGATGTAAATGGGGATGTCTTAGCCTTTAACATGACGTCTTATAATTTAATAGCTTATTTGGATAAATCTAGAGTAGATGGCAATGACCCTAGATATGTAGTTGATAAAGAAAAAACTGCTGAATTATTATCCAAAGCATTGAATGCAGATTATAATTATATTTTAGAGAGATTAAATTCAAAACTTTATCAGGTTCAATTTGGTAGTTATGGTAGAAACATTACAGAACTTAAGAAAAAAGAAATTCAAGAATTAAATTTGCCAGGGATTGAATTTGAAAAAACGACCACTCGTTATTATCCTTCAGGAAATTTTGCCTCATATATAATAGGGTATGCTAAAGCAGATGATAATGGCAATATTAAAGGAATGTTGGGAATAGAACTTGGATATAATGAACAATTAACTGGAACTAATGGGTATATAAAATATCAAAGAGATAAATATGGTTATAAAATACCGGATACAAAGGAAGAAAATGTTGAGGCAATAAATGGGCAGGATATTTATTTAACAATTGATTCGGGAATACAAAGATTTGTTGAAAGTGCAATATATCAAGTTGATTCAGAATACGAGCCAGAATGGACTTTAATTGAGGTTATGGATGCAAAAACTGGAGCTATTTTGGGTAGTGGCTCTTCTAAGTCATTTGATCCTAATCATATTCCTGAGGATATGGAATATGAAAATCCTTTAGTTGCTTATACTTACGAGCCAGGTTCTACTATGAAAATATTTACATATATGTGTGCAATGGAAAAAGGGGTATATAATGGTGATGAAAAATATAAATCTGGTTCTTTTAAAGTTGATGATGATAATAAAATAAACGATTGGAATAAAGCTGGATGGGGAGATATTAGCTATGATACTGGTTTTGAATATTCTAGTAATGTTGCCGTTGCTAATATTATAAATAAATATTTAAGTAGATCTGAATTAAAATCTTGTTTGGAAAAGTATGGTTTTGGAAATAAAACAGATATAGAATTAACTGGTGAAAATGCAGGACGTTTAAATTTTAAATATGATATTGAAGTACTGGCTGCTGGCTATGGTCAAGGTATACTGACAACACCAATTCAACATCTGCAAGCATTATCTATAATTGCAAATGATGGTTATATGGTAAAACCACATATTATATCTAAAATAGTTGATAACAAAAATAACAAGCAACAGAAAGTTCAGGTAGATAAATCAAAAAGAATTGTTAGTGAAAGTACTGTTACTAAAATTAAAGATTTAATGGAAAAAGTAATAAAAGATAATTGGGCTACTGGATATAAATATTATATTGATGGTTTCGATATTATTGGAAAAACTGGAACTGCTCAAATATATGAAAATGGTAAATATTTAACGGGAGCAACTGATTATATATCATCGGTTTCAATGATGTATCCGAAAGATGATCCTAAAATAATAATATATGCAGCTACTAAAAAACCTAGTCATAATCAAAATTATGCATTGGCGGATAGTATAAAATTGCTAACTAAAAATATTGCTAGATATTATAATTTATTTGAAAATCAAAATAACAATAATATCGAAATATCAAATAAAATGGATAATTATATTAACAAGAAGTTAGATGTAGTAAAACAAGATTTAAGTAAGAAAAATGTTTCAATTACTGTAATTGGTGATGGTGATGTAGTAATAAAACAATATCCAGATAAAAATACCAATTTAGTTTATAATGATAAAGTAATATTATTAACTAATGGTAAAAATAATACAATGCCATCAATTATAGGATGGTCTAAAAATGATATTATTAGATTATGTAAAATTTTAAATATTAATTATAAGTTTAATGGAAATGGATTTGCAACTAGTCAAAGTATAAAAGTAGGAGATGCCGTTTCAGGAATACTAGAAGTAAATTTTAGTTAGTATTTACAAAAAAGTGATAATATGGTATAATTTAGATGCTGGAAGAATATATCTCTATGAAAAACCTACTAATCGAAATATAAGGGAATCTAATTTATAATTGGTGTAGAATACTTAAATTTATTTAAGGATCCTAAAAGTTATAATGTGATGCCCACCTAGGGGACTAGGTTTTATTCGATAAGATATATCTTCCGGCTTATTTTTTTGGAGGTTAAGATGTTAGTTGATGATACATATGTAGTATTTGATCTAGAAACAACAGGTCTTCATGCTAATGAAGGTGATTCTATTATTGAAATTGGTGCGGTGAAGATGTCTAAAGGACAAATTATTGATACTTTTGACGAACTTATTAAACCACCAACACCAATAAGTGATGAAATTAGTAATATTACAGGGATTACTAATGAAATGTTAAAGAATAAAGATAAAGAAGAGATAGTAGTAAGAAAATTTAAAGATTGGATTGCTGATTTACCTTTAGTAGCTCATAATGCTAAATTTGATATGTCTTTTTTAAAAATGGCATATTTAAAATATGATTTAGGAAGAATTCCTAATACTGTTATTGATACTTTGGGCTTATCAAGATATTTAGAATCCAATGAAAAATATCATAATTTAGCTACTTTAGTAATTCGATATAATATTCCATGGGATGAGGAGAAACATCATCGAGCTAATTATGATGCAGAGGGAACTGCTTTAATATTTTATAAAATGTTAAAAAAATTAAGTCTTAATAATATAAATACAATTAACGATTTAAAGGAATATCGAACAATCGTGTTAAAATATAATGTTAAAAGTGTTGAAAATATATAAAAAAATAAATTTTATCTGTAATAAAAAAAGCGACATAAATATCTCGTTTTTTTTATTATAATCATTTTGGTGATTGGATGAAAGTATATTTAGATTTAGTTATGTTTGTTAACTTTTTTTTAGATTTTCTATTACTTCTTAGTGTATCTATTATCTTAAAAAGAAATGCTAATATCAAAAGAGTGATTTTTGCTAGTTTTATTGGAGGCCTTTCTATTTTAGCCCTTTTTTTTAAGATAAGTAATTTTCAATTATTTATCTTAAAATTTATAATTAGTCTATTGATGGTTATAATTGCATTCAATTATAAAGATTTTAAATATACTTTTTTTAATTTATTATATCTTTACATCACAAGTATATTTCTAGGAGGATTTTTATATTTTTTAAATGATCAATTCTGTATTCATAAAAGAGGGTTAGTATTTATCAATAATAAATTTAGTATTACGATTTTAACTATATTAATACTTAGTCCATTTATTATTTATTTGTATATAAAACAAAGTAAAATTATTAATAATAATTATAATACTTATCATTTAGTAAACATATATTATTATAATCAATGTATTAATATTAATGGTTTCCTAGATACTGGTAATAATTTAAAATATTTAAAGAATAATGTTATTTTATTGGATAAAAGAAAAATGATATTTGATATTAAAAAATATTTACTTATTCCTTATGAAACTATATCTGGAAGTAATATCCTTCAGGCTTTTAAACCGGATAAAGTTATAATTGATGGTAAAAATTGCAAAAATATTTTAGTAGGGATTATTAATCAGGTTGATATTGATGGAGTAGATGTTATTTTAAATAATAATATAAAGGAGATAATATGTTAAGAAAAATAATTAATTTTTTTGCAAAACTTTTTAAAGTTTGTAATGTTTATTTTGTAGGTAGTACTGATAAACTTCCAGAACCACTAAGTAAAGAAGAAGAAGTCAATTATGTATTAAAAAGTATGGAAGGTGATGTAAATGCTCGTAGTAAACTTATTGAGCATAATTTAAGATTAGTAGTTTTTTTAGCTAAGAAGTATGAAAATACTAATGTGGATTTAGAGGATTTAGTAAGTATTGGTACAATTGGATTAATTAAGGGTGTTAATACTTATAAATTAGATAAAAATATTAAGCTTGCTACATATGCATCGCGTTGTATTGATAATGAAATACTTATGTTTTTAAGAAAAAATAAAAGAAGAAAGGGGGAGGTTAGTTTTGAAGATAGTTTAAGCTATGATAGTGAAGGTAATGAACTACATTTGGAAGATATTTTAGGAACAGATGATGATATTGTAACTAGAGGTTTAGAAGAAGAAACAGAAAAAAGATTATTATATTTAGAAATTAGTAAATTAAAAGAGCGCGATAAAAAAATTATGATTATGCGTTATGGATTATATGGTACTAAAGAGTATACTCAAAAAGAAGTGGCAGAAATGATGAATATTAGTCAATCGTATATATCGAGAATTGAGAAAAAAATAATTAGTAGACTTAAATTAAAACATGGATAATACTACTTTTTACTAAAATTTTATGATATAATCTTAAGTGAGGCGGTAATATGAATAAGTATTTAGAATTATCAAACCAATATGACACTTTTATATATGATTCATATAGTATATATGAAGAAGATAATAAATTAAAAATTTCCTTTCATTATATAATTCAAAATTTAACTGATTTTAATACTACATTAGAGATAGAAAAAAAGGATATAAAAAATAATCATGTTGACGATGAATTATTAAGTTATTTAGCTTTTCATATAGGTATGGTTGAACTTTTAAGTTATTGGAAAAGCGTTTGTAGTAAAAATATTATTATAAATTGTGCGTATTTAGACAATGATCAAATTGATTGGTTTAAAAAATTATATTATAATGGTTTAGGAGAATTTTTTTACATAAATAATATTAAGCCTGATTATGATAATTTTGTTAATATAAAAAGTAATGGTCCTAAAAAAATTTTTAATAGTAAATATTGTGGAAGTGGCAATTTAATTACTATCGGCGGTGGAAAAGATTCAATAGTAGCTTGCGAATTGTTAAGAGACTTTCATAAAGAAAACACTTGTTTTTCTTTGAATCCTAAACAAGCCCATTTAGAATCTATTTCATCACTTGGATATGATGATCAAAAAATTATTGTTAAGAAGACTTATATAGATCATAAATTATTAGAATTAAATAAGCAAGGATTTTTAAATGGTCATACTCCATTTTCTAGTATGCTTGCATTTATTAGTTATCTAACAGCTTATTTAACAGGGAAAAAATATATTATTTTATCTAATGAATCTAGTGCAAATGAGGCTACAGTAATTGGCACTAATATTAATCATCAATATTCAAAAACATATGAGTTTGAAGTAGATTTTAATAATTATACTAAAAAATATTTTAATATTGATATTAAGTATTTTAGCTTACTTAGATGTTTGACAGAATTAGAAATTGCTCATCTTTTTTCTCATTATGAAAAACATCATCAGGTATTTAAAAGTTGTAATGTTGGCAGCAAATATGAACCTTGGGATTGGTGCTGTAAATGTGCTAAATGTTTGTTTGTTTATATTATTTTAAGCCCTTTTTTATACAAGGATAAATTAGTAAATATTTTTAAAAAAGATTTATTTGAAGACAAGTCTTTACTTAATATTTTTATTGAGTTATTAGGATATAGTGATAAAAAACCTTTTGAGTGTGTTGGCACTTATAATGAGGTTAGATATGCTGTAAGTTTAACTATTAAGTCTTTGAATAATGAATTACCATATTTACTTAGATATTATAAGGAAAATTATCCACTTTATTTTAATTCAGATTTATTAAATAAATTAGATGATAGAAATAATATAGATAATAAATTTATGGATGTAATAAGAAAAGAAATGGAGAAGTATGCAAGAGAAATTAATTAAAAATTTAGAAAATAAAAAGATTGCTATTTTAGGATTTGGTATTGAAGGAAAAAGTACATATCGTTTTATTAGAAAATATTCTTCTATGCCACTTACTATATTAGATAAAAATAATTGCTCATTTGATGATTTAATTAAAGATGATCCGAATGTAGAGGTTATTTTTGAAAATTATTTAGATAACTTGGATGATTTTGATGTAATTATTAAGGCGCCAGGTGTTATATTAAATAATATTGATATTAGTAAATTTAAGCATAAGATTACTTCACAATTAGAATTGTTACTTGAAAATTTTCATAATAATATTATAGGAGTAACAGGGACAAAGGGAAAAAGTACTACTACTTCTTTAATTTATGAAATATTTAAAAATCAAAATTATGATGCTTATTTAGTAGGTAATATTGGGGTGCCAATTTTTGATGAAATTGAACATTATAAAGATACTAGTATTTTAATTATTGAAATGTCTGCCTTACAGTTAGAATTTGTTAAAAATTCACCGCATATTGGAATTATTTTAAATTTATATGAGGATCATCTAGATCATGCTGGGACATTAGAGCATTATCATGAAAATAAACTTAATATTATTAAATTTCAAAAAAAGAATGATATAGCAATATATGCTAGTGATAATAAATATTTACAAAAATATATAGATAATTCTTTGGAGCAAGAATTAATCAGTGTTAGTCTTAATTTAAATTCAACTGTCCATATCAAAGATAATTATGTATATTATAAAAATAAAAAGTTGTATGATATTAATTCTAAAAGAAATTTAAAAGGAAATTGTAATTTAGAAAATATTATGTTTTGTTTAGCAGTTGCTGAAATTTATTACTTAGATTTAACTAAAACTATTGATACTATCAATAATTTTAAACCATTAGAACATCGTATTGAATTAGTAGGAACATTTGATGGTATTACTTACTATAATGATTCGATTGCGACTATCCCAGAAGCTACTATTAATGCATTAGAAACTTTAAAAAATGTTGATACATTAATTTTTGGAGGATTAGATAGAGGAATTAATTATAATGATTTTGTCTCTTATTTAAAATTGTCAACTGTTTCTAATTTAATATGCATGCCAACTACTGGTTATAATATAGGTAATAAGTTAATGACAAGTAATAAGAAAATATACATGTGTGAAACTTTAGAAGAAGCGGTTAAAACAGCTAAGAAAGTAACTAAAAAAGATCATATATGTTTAATGTCACCTGCGGCTGCTAGTTATGAATACTTTAATAATTATATAGAAAAAGAAAATAAATTTAAAGAATTAGTAAGCAAATAAGCTTACTAATTTTAATTTGCCAAAAACAATAATTGTGCTATAATAAGTGAAATAGAAATTTGGAGGCGAAGATTTGTATGGAATGTGTAAAATGTACATATTTAGATTTAAAAACAGGAGATTATTATGGAAAATTTTATTGTGATAAAAAATATGAAAGACATTATCCATTAGATAATGCTTGTGGATCTTTTACAAAAGCATATAGTCGTAGTAATGGTGAAATTAGAAACGCTATTGATTTTTATAATAGCAAGACATCTTCTTGTTATATAACTACTATGTTATGTAATATATTGAAATTGTCTGATAGTAATTATTATTTGAATACTTTAAGAAATTTTCGTAATAATTATTTAATTAAAGATTATAAATATAAAAATATTCTTATTGAATATGATATTATAGGACCAGTAATTGCCAATATGTTAATCGATGATAGTAAAAAATCATTTGTAGCTGCTAGAATGTTTTATAATTATATTCAACCAATTGTAAGTTTAATTAAAGATCATATGTATGTAGATGCAATTAATAGTTATAAAATGATGATAAACATTTTAAAAAAGAGATACGATATTAACTTAATTCCTACAATTGATCAGATTGAGAATGGTGATATTGAAAAATCAGGCCATGGAAGTTATGTTAAAATGAAAAAAATGTAAAAAAATAGTGTAAATAATTGGAAAATATGATACAATTATATTAGGAAGGAGCGATTATTATGAATTGTCCAAATTGTGGAGAACAAAATGTTAGTAATGCACAATTCTGTTCTAAATGCGGAAAAAAGTTTGTAAATGAAGGTGAAAAAAAAGCTAAAAATAATGCATTAATGAATATTGTAAATTTATTTATTAATCCTTATAAAGCATTTAAAGACAACGAGAAAAATGCAACAACTACTTCAAATAGTTTAATTTTTAGTGGAATACTAATAGGAGCTGTTACAATTATTAATTTAATTGTAACTATACTTAGAACAGTATCAGAAAAAACATATAATTATTGGACTGGAACATCTAGTCATTGGAATTGGGATAGAATGGGGGATATACATTATTTCAAAGTTATTTTTTCAACTTTGTTAGGTTATGCCGCTTTAATAGCAGCAATTAGTGGAATTTATTATTTAGTAAGTTTAATATTTAAAAAGAAAACTACATTTTTTAGATTATTAAGTATTGTTAGTATTTCTATTGTTCCATATTTAACTGCAGCTGTATTACTATCTCCAATTTTATCTTTATTATCTGTACATGTTGGTGTTTTTATTGTAATTGTTGGTTTAGCATTATCACTTGTAAGTTGTGCAGTACTAATAAATGAAGAAATTCCAATTAAAAATTCAATGATTAAAGCTTATGTTCATTCTGCTTGTATAGCTATCTTATTATTAGCTTTATATATAACATTTATGATCGTAATAGCAAATAAAATTAATTCATTAAGTATATTTGGATAAGAAAGTTAATCTTTCTTTTTTTATAAAAATATTTATAGAAACTCTTGATTATTCAAAAAATATATGTTAAGATTATATTGTTTCTATTTGGCGATGTAGCTCAGTTGGCTAGAGCACATGGTTCATACCCATGGGGTCGAGAGTTCGAATCTCTCTGTCGCTACCAAATTGATAATAAAACGACTTGTTAAAAGTCGTTTTTATATTATCTTTTTATATTATCTTTTTATATTATCTTAATATATATAATAATGGTACAAATGAAAAAATATGTTATTTAAATTAATTTTATTAAGAAAGAAAATTTTGATAATAAATTTTCCTAATTTAATTTCTTTTTATTTTATAGATACACAATTAATTGTATTTTATAGATACACAATTAATTGTATTGACAAATTTCTCTAAAATTCCTGAATTTATCAGTTTTAAAAGCGAAAAATCTCCCAAGCCCTTTGTTTATAAAGGATTGAGGGATTTTTAAATGT
>CANPWK010000003.1 GCA_947584105.1 uncultured Bacilli bacterium | reverse complement strand
CCAGGTAATTATACTTTAACAGAAACAATCGCACCAGAGGGATATAGATTATCTAGTGAGACTGTTAAATTTACAGTTAAAGGTGATGGTACTACTACTAAAGTTGTTATGTATAACAGTAAAAAAGATATTCCAAAACCATCTTCAGATAAGTCTAAATTCAAAGTAGAAATAAGTAAACAGGATATCACTACAAAAGAAGAATTACCAGGGGCAACATTAATTATTAAAGATGCAAGTGGTAATGAAGTAGATAGATGGGTATCAACAAATATTCCACATTATATAGAGTTATTTGAGGGTGAATATACATTAACAGAAATTCAAGCTCCAGAAGGCTATGATTTAAGTTATGAAGTAGTTAAATTTACAGTAGCTGGTGATAATGAAAAAGTAGTAATGTATAATTCCAAAACACCAAATACTGCTGATAAAAACATATTATTCATGATTAGTTTTATGTCTTTAACTGCAGTTGGGGTTGGATATTCAATCTTTAAAATGAGATAATAATTAAAATAGTCTTATGACTATTTTTCTTTTGCTATTTGTATTTGAAATAGAAAAATTAATAATCTTATAATTGTATTTAATAGAGATACAATATTTAATACTATATGTTAAAAATAATTTTAATAATCACTAAAATTATTTTTAAGATTCTAGTAGATGTTTGATTAATCTTTTAAAAAATAGTAAAATATGATACAATTTTATAGAGATGATAAAATGTTTAGTAGATTTCAATTATTAGTAGATGATAAATTACATGATATTCAAAAGAAAAAAGTTTTAATTGTTGGACTTGGTGGTGTTGGAAGTTATGCTGTTGAGGCATTAATTAGAAGTGGAATTAGTAATATTACATTAATTGATAATGATATTATTGATATTTCTAATCTGAATCGTCAGTTAATGACTAATACTACAAATATAGGTTTGTTTAAAACAGATGTTTTAAAAGAAAGAATTAATTTAATTAATCCTAAATGTCAGGTTAAATTACATAAATTATTTTTAGATAATACTAATATTGATGATATCATTACTGATGATTATGATTATGTAGTGGATGCTTGTGATACAATAAATACTAAAAAAGCAATAATAAAAAAATGTCATGAATTAAATATTAAGCTAATTTCCTCTATGGGAACAGGAAATAAGATGAATCCAGAAAAATTAAAAATTATGAATATTTATAAAACTAGTTATGATCCTATAGCTAAGATTATTCGAAAATATTGTAAAGATCAAAAGATAAGTAAGCTAATGGTAGTGTCTAGTACAGAAAAACCTATTAAAAAAGTGAACAAAATTATCCCTTCTAATGCTTTTGTGCCAGCTTGTGCCGGATTATTAATAGGAAGTTATATAATAAATGATATAGTAGGAGATTTATATGTTTAATTATTCAAATAAAGAAAATGGATGGTAATGTTATTGCTATTGGTATTGATGATAAGTTAACAAACATGTTAAAGAAAAATAAAAATATTAATGTGTATGAGATAAATAAAGTGGATGGAGTAGCATTATTTCAACGAAAAAAAAGAAAATTAAGTAATGGAAAAAATATTAATATTAAAAAATTATATAAATATTTTAATAAAAAAAGTATTGATTATATTGTATGTGATTTTGAACAGATAATTAAATATTATAAATATTTTTTTCGAGATTCTATATATTTAAATAACAAAATGATATATTTTTATATTAAAGATGATATGGATATGGATTATATATTTAAGTATAAAAGATATAATAGTGAAATAAAGGTAAAAGAATTTGAAGGTTATAAAGTGATTACTATTGATAATAGCAAAGCTAAAACTAATAAAATTAAAAATATTTGTTTTTATTGTTCTGATACTGTGACAAATATTTTAGATTTTATTAGTAATATATTGGTTGGATAGGAAGATTATTATGAAGATATTAGTTAGTTCATTTTCAGTTATGAGTTTGTTAAATGAAAAATATGATAATATTAAATTAATAAATAATTTTGTTGATGAAGGAAATATGTTTATTATTGCTACTAGTAAAAATATTAGTGAAGTTAGTAAGGAACTTATAAATACTAATTTAAAATGTAGTTATTTTATTTGTAATGATGGAGCAAGTATCTATGATCAATATTTTAATATAATTCATCGAATAGATATTGATAGAAAATTTATTAAACCAATCTATGAAGCACTTTTAAGTAGTAATATTATTAGTGATGTTAAAATAGATGTATCGACAGGATTTGTAGATGATTATAATAGATCAGCAAATAAAATTATTGCAAAATACAATAATTATAATAAAGCTTTAAAATTAGCTAACATCTTAAATGAACATTATAAAGAGTTAAATACATATATTTCTTCTAATTATTTAAATATTATCAATGAAAATGTTTCTAAAGGTAATAGTTTAAAATTTTTGTTAGATTATTATAATTTATCTAATAATTTAATATATACAGTAAGTAAAAATAATCAAGATTTATCATTAAAAGATTATGAGAGTTTTATAATAGATAGTGATGATAATTCCTTTAAATATCATGTATCATCTATTAAAGAAGTTTTAGAAGAAATTGCTAATCATTAGCAATTTTTTTGTTTGAAATTATATATGACATTTTTCTTAATATTTTTATATTATATTATAATTGGTGATATGATGAAAAGATTTAAACCAAAACGAAGATTAAAAAAGAATGTTTTTAGAAATATGTTTATTATATTTTTATTACTTGTTATATTATTTAAAATAACTAAAAAAGTTTTTTTTGAAAGTTATCAGGATAACATATTAAATCTAATGATTAATGATAGAAATTATAGTTATTTAAAAAAAGAAGAACAGAGTATTTTTAGTAAAGCTTATGAATATGCTAAACAAAATATTATTAATAAACCTGGTAATATGTTAGTAGATTATATTGAATATAAAAATGAAAAAGAACATAAAACTAAAAAAGAGGTTGTAAAAGAATCAGATGTTTTACAAAATAAAGTAGAGGAAGTATCAAAAAATCCATCTAATTCTTCAAGTGAACCGTTAGTCTATATATATTCATCTCATCAAAAAGAAGGTTATAGTATGGATAATATGGAAGATTATAATGTAGTTCCAGATGTTTTTTTAGCTAGTCATATTATGCAAGAGAAGTTAGATAATATTGGTATTAAAACTATTGTGTTAGAAAATGATATTACGGCTTATTTGAATGATAATAAATTAGATTATAGTTATAGCTATGTAGCAAGCAGGCATTTTCTTAAAGATGATCTTAATAAATATCCTACTGTAAAATTATTTATAGATTTACATAGAGATGCTACTACCAAAGAGGCGTCTACAGTAGTAATCAACAATAAAAGTTATGCTAAGATTATGTTTGTTGTAGGAATGGAATATGATACTTATGAAAAGAATTTGCATACAGTAAATTTAATAAATGATAAAATAAAAAAATTGTATCCTACTTTAACTCGGGGAATTATGAAAAAAGCGGGTATAGGGGTTAATGGAGTGTACAATCAAGATTTAAAAGATAATATTATTTTAATAGAATTAGGGGGAAATAATAATAATTTAGATGAAGTTGTTAATACAATTGAACTTTTAGTTCCAATAATAGGAGAATACATTAATGAAACATAAAAAGAAAAATAAATTTTTTAAAGGGTTATTTGTGTTTTTATTTTTAGTATATATGACTATATATATTTCAGAGAGTTCTGGTTATTATGAATTTAAAAATTATAAGAAAGCTACTTTAACAAAAGAAAAAATTGCTGAATTTGAGCAAGATATCAAAAAAGGTAAAAGCGTTAGTTTAGATAAATATATTGATAATTATGATACTAATTATAGTAATAAAATATCTAATGTAGGTTATAATTTATCTAAGGGAGTAAGTGATCTTGTAAATAAAGGGGTAACTAATTTCTTTAATACTATAGCTTCTTTAGCTAAAGAATAAAGTAAGATTTTATGATTTACAAAATTAGTTTTAAATGATAAAATGATAATGGTGATATTATGGATAATAAAGTAGTATTAATAGGATGTGGTAATGTAGGTATGAGTTATGCATATGCTCTTTTAAATCAAAGGACATATGTTAACGAATTAGCATTAATTGATTTAGATGAAAGAAGAGTTGAGGGAGAAGTGATGGATTTAAATCATTGCTTAGCTTTTTCACCATCTAAAATTAATATTAAAAAGGGGGAATATAGCGATTGTAAAGATGCAAAATTAGTAGTAATTGCAGCAGGAGCTAATCAAAAAGTTGGAGAAACACGAATGGATTTAATTGCTAAAAATAGTAAAATATTTAAAGAGATTATAGATAAAGTAATGGCTACTGGTTTTGATGGAATTTTTCTTGTTGCAACTAATCCTTTGGATGTCATGACATATTTAACTTATAAATATTCTAATTTACCAGCAAATAGAGTGATTGGTTCAGGTACTATTTTAGATACAGCTCGTTTGAGATACTTAATTGCAGAGAAAATTAATGTTAGTCCAAAAAACGTTCATGCATATGTTATTGGTGAACATGGTGATTCAGAATTTGTCCCTTGGACTAATGCTAATATAGGATTACAAAATATTAAAACTTATCTAAGAGAAGAAGAGTTAAAAGAGATTTGCGATGAGGTGAAAACTGCAGCATATAAAATTATTGAAAGAAAAGGAGCTACTTATTATGGAATTGGAATGTGTTTAGTTAAAATTACTAATAGCATTCTAGGTGATGAAAATAATATTATAACTGTCTCTACATATGATAAATTAAATGATGTTTATGTGGGTTTACCATCTGTAATTAATAAAAATGGGATAGCAAATAGAATATATTTAAATTTAAATGAAGAAGAAACTAATCAGTTACAACATTCTATTGATGTTATAAAAGAAGCAATTAAAAGTTTAGATGAATAATTAAAATCTAAACTTTTTTTAAAGGAAAAAAGAATTTTATATAGTATATATAAGTAAGGGCATCAGAGGAGGTTTATGAAAAAGATTGTTGTTATATTTGTTATTATGATTAGTTTAGTAAGTGGGATTGTGGTTTATGCATCTAATAGTGTTGATAGTAGTATAAAGATGAACGAAGATGTTACGGAAACGATAGAGAAACAAGAAAATGATATTAAAGAAACAAAGGCAAAAAAGATTAAAGTAGATATTAAGGGTGAGGTAGTTAATCCAGGAGTATATGAATTAGAGGAAAATGCTAGAGTTATTGATGCTATTAATATGGCAGGAGGTTTAAATGAACAGGCGGATACTGATGCAATTAATTTAAGTAAAATATTAAAGGATGAAAATGTTATTGTTATATATAATCTAAATAGTCAGACTAATAATATTGAAGAGTATAAGAGAAAAGTTGATGCATGTCTTATTGATTATAATGATGCTTGTATTAATGGAGAAATTGTAAATAGTACAAATAATAGTTCTAATAAAGAAATAGAGGAAAGCAAAGATAATAATTCTGATTCGAAAGCAAAAGAAAATCAAAATCAAGTTATAAATATTAATCAAGCTTCTTTAGAACAATTAACTAGTTTATCAGGTATTGGAGTATCTAAAGCTCAAAAAATAATTGATTATCGCAATAATAATGGTTCTTTTAAAACTATTGAAGATATAAAAAATGTATCGGGCATTGGAGATAGTGTTTTTGAGAAAATTAAAAATTATATTACAGTCTAATTGGTTATATATATTTTTAATTTTTATTACATTACTATATTGTTTAATTATTATAAAAGGAAATATTTATCATACTAATTATAGTGAAGATTCTAATAGTTTTATTGGGGTTATTACTGATATTAAATATAAAGATAATTATAATATTATTGAAGTAAAAAATCGAGAAAAAATTATTGCTTATGATTATTTTAAAAGTAATTATAAAATAGGTTATAAGATAAAAATTAAAGGTAATTTTAGTATTCCAAAAGAAAATTCTAATTTTTATCTTTTTAATTATAGAAATTATTTAAAATCTAAAAAAATTTATTTTCAAGTTAATGTAAACCAAATTGAAATTTTAAATAAAGATCTTACTATTTCTTATAAAGTTAAAAATTGGTTTATTAAAAGAATAGAAAAAATTAATAATCCATATTTAAATGCATTTATTTTAGGAGATAGTAGTAAAATTAAAAATAGTGTAATTAATAGTTATAATAGTAATGGTATTAGTCACTTGTTTGCTATTTCTGGAATGCATGTAGGATTAATTACTATTATAATTACATTTATATTGAATAAATTTTTAAAGAAATCTTATAATTATTTTATAATATTTTTTATTTTATTATTCTATATCTTTTTGACTAATGGTTCTAAATCAGTAATTAGAGCAAGTATGTTTTATTTTCTACTTTCTATAAATAAGATTTTTAAATTAAATATATCGACGATAAAATTATTTGTAATTTTACTTTTAATTACTTTAATTTTAAACCCATATACTATTTATAGTAATTCTTTTTTATTTAGTTATAGTATTACATTATTTATAATATTATTTAGTCAAATTATAAATAATTTTAAAAACTATTTTGCAAAAGTATTTGCTACTTCTTTAATTTCTTTTTTAGCTAGTATACCAATTCTTATTAATAGTTATTTTAATATTAATCTTTTATCACCATTTTTGAATATTATTTTCGTGCCACTTATTAGTTTTATAATTTTTCCTTTAAGTATAATTACATTTTTAATGCCAATTTTTAATAATTTATTGAATGTATTTATTAGTTGCTTAGAATTTTTATCTTTATTTTTTCAAAAACAAAAATATTTAAGCTTTAATATGTGTCATATCAATTTATTTTTTATATTCATTTATTATGTTGTTATTATTTTTACTTTATATAAGATAAGTTATAAAAAATATTATAGTTTGATTATTATAATTTTAATATTATTTATTCATACTAATTATAGATATTTTGATAATACAACATCTGTTATTATGTTAGATGTTAATCAAGGTGATTCTATATTAATTCTATTAGCTCACAATAAAGGAAATATATTAATAGATACAGGTGGACGGTATAATCAAAATTTAACTGAGCGAATATTAATACCAACTTTAAAAAGTAATGGTGTAAAAAAATTAGATTATTTGATATTAAGCCATGGAGATTATGATCATATGGGGGAAAGCGTTAACTTAATTAATAATTTTAAAGTAAATAATGTAATATTAAATTGTGGTGAATTTAATAATCTTGAAAAAAATTTAATTAATTTACTAAATAAAAAGAAAATACCTTATTATAGTTGTATTAAAAAATTAAATATAGAAGATAATAATTTATATTTTTTAAATAATAAAAGATATAATAATGAAAATGATAATTCTAATGTTATTTATACTAATTTAAATAATTATAAATTTCTTTTTATGGGAGATTCAGGAATAGATGTTGAAAATTATTTATTAAAAAAATATAATTTAAAAGATATAGATATATTTAAAGTAGGACATCATGGTAGTAAGACAAGTAGCAGTAAAAAATTTATAGATATTATTAATCCTAAATACGCTATGATATCTGTTGGAGCAAATAATAGATATGGTCATCCAAATAAAGAAACATTAAGGAATTTAAAATATTCTCAAATATTTAGAACTGATTTAGATGGTAGTATTAGATTTAAAATAAAAAATAATAAATTATTTATAAAAACTTGTTTATCCTAAAAATATTAAAATCTATGCACCAATATTTTAAATATGCATATATTATTAGTGAAAAAGATAAATATATATAAAATTTAAATTTATTAGCATATAATATCTTTTTTGTAGATATACTAAAAGTAGAATGTTAAATTATAATATTTTAAATATTTGGTTGTTAAGTGTTAGAATATAATGGGACATCTATTTTTAAGACAAGTGCTATAGTTATCTATTGCACTTGCAATAATGTCCGCTAACTAACTTTTGTTAGCGTTAATATAGATAGGAACTAATGTTCCTTTTTTTGCTTTTTTATTAGAAAATATGATAAAATATTATTTGTTTTTGCGCATTTTATAAGAATAGAGGTATAATATGGATAATGATTATAATATTTTTAAATATATAAATCCAAGTGAAAATTTAAATTTTTCACAATTATCTGACTATAAAATAAATCAACTAATAAACTTATTAAGTGAATTTGATTTAGAGTTTCGACATATATTGGATATATCCAAGCAAATAAAATTTGGTATGGAATTTGAAGTAGAGGAAGCTTATTATAAAAAAATAATGGCTGATATTAAAAAGGTTCAGTCGATAAGTGATTGGAATATTAAAGATGACAAGTCATTATTTGACGGGTTGGAAATATCGACACCAATATTAAAGAATGATAATAAATCTTGGAAAAATATTCTTTCTATTTGTTCAATTTTACAAAAACATTCAGAAATAGGTGAAAATTGTGGAGCACATATACATATTGGTGCTCAAATATTACAAAAGGATCAAACATTATTAAATTTAGCTTTATTATGGATTACTTATGAAAATATTATATTTAGATTTTGTTTTGGAGAATATATTAATGAAAGAGCTAATTTAAACACATTTTCTAAGCCGATTGCTTATAAATGGTATCAAATACTTAAAGATAATAAAAATAATTTAGATAATCTTAATATAGCACTGCTTCTTTCCAATGAGGATACATATAGAGCTGTAAATACTTATCATATAGAGTCTTTAAATCAAGAATTTTATTATAATACTATAGAATTTAGATTAGGAAATGGTACCTTATCACCTGTTATATGGCAAAATTATCTTAATTTATATGTTAAAATAATCAATTATTGTAAAGATAGCAAATTTAATTACGAAGTTATTCAAAATAGATTATGTAGTAAATTAAATAGCTTAAGTAATTTAGTTAATTATAGAAAAATTAATATAGCTGAAGCTTTAGAATTTAGTGATTTGGTGTTTAATAATAATTTAGATAAAATTTATTTTTTAAGGCAATATTTAAAGGATGGTACTACTACTTCTAAAAAAGAATTAGTTTTATCTCGAACTTTTATAAAAAAATAAATTTTATATGTGCAAAACATTCATTTGATTAAATAGTTATTTAATGATATAATTGTTATTGTTTAGAAAGGAGTTTTATGAGCAAGATTAAAATATGTGCCTTGGGTGGATTAAATGAAAAAGGTAAAAATATGTATATTGTAGAAGTAAATAAGGATATTTTTATTTTTGAAGCAGGTTTAAAATATGCTTCTGATGATTTACTTGGCATTGATTATATTATTCCTAATTTTGATTATTTAGTAGAAAATAAGAATAGAATAGTTGGATTATTTATTACTCATGGTCATGATGAACAAATGGGAGCTATTGCAGATCTTTTAACGTTTATTCCTGATTTAAAAATTTATGCGGGAAGATTTACATTAGAAATTATTAAACAAGATTTGGAAGAAGAAAAAATAAAAGCTAATTTGATTGAACTTGAAGCTCATAAAGCAGTTAAATTCAATTCAAATAGTATTTTTCCAATTCAAGTATCTCATGCCTTACCTGATTCTTATTTATATGTTTTAAATACTAATGATGGAGCAATAGTTTTTACCGGTAATTATGTATTTGATCCAACTATGATAGGGCCTTATAAGACTGATATTGGTAAGCTTGCTTATGTTGGGAAACAGGGTGTCTTATGTTTGATGAGTGAATCTTTGTATTCAATGAATCAAGGTTTTACTTCACCAAAACATTTGGCTTTAGATTTATTTATGGAAACATTAATAAAAACACCTGGTCGTATTTTATTTAATATATTTGGTTCTCAGATATATCGTATTCAAGAATTATTGAATGCTGTTACTAAAACTAATCGCAATGTTGTTATTATGGGAAAAAATTTAGAACAAATTATAACTAAAGCAATAGATATGAAATTAGTAAATTTTGATAAAAATCGTATTAAAAATATTTATCATGTTAATGATGATAGTATAGTTGTAATTATTTCCAATGAGAAAGAGAAACCTTATTCATCTTTGAAAAGAATTCTTAGAAAATCTGATAAATTTATCGATATTAATGAACAAGATACAGTAGTTATTGCATCACCTATATATGAAGGTATAGAATTAACATCTACTAAAGTATTTGATTCTATTGCTGCATTAGGAGCAAAATTAATTATTTTATCTAAAAAGTTTTTATCACCACATGCTTCTAGTTGTGATTTACTTACTATGTTAGATTTAATGCAACCAAAGTATTATTTTCCTGTAAATGGTGAATATAGACATCAGGTAGAGGCAGCTAATGATGCGAAAAAAATTGGCTATACTGACGATAATATTTTACTTAAATTAAATGGAATGGTCGTAACTTTTGAAAATGGGAAGTTGGTAGATACTGGAGAAACTATTAAAGTTGAAGAAGTATTCATTGATGGAAAAGATAATAGCGATATTGGTGATTTAGTATTAAAAGATCGTGAATTATTAGCTGACAATGGTATAGTCATTGTAACTGCAACAATAGATAAGCAAAGCAAAAAAGTATTAGCACCACCACATATTGTGACTAAGGGCTTTATTTATGTAAAAGATAATATTGATTTAATTAAAGAAGCTGAAGATATATCTTTCAAAATTTTGAAGGATAATATGAAAGTAAATTATATAGATTATAATAAAGTAAAATTAGGTATACGTGATAAGTTAGGTAAATATTTTTATAATAAAACAGAGTGTAAACCTATGATTATTGTTGTTATGCAAGAAGTGTAATTTGAAGTAAGGAGTAGTAAATGCAGTATCGGCAAAAAATAAAAAAATATGGCAAAGTTTCTTTAAAAAAACACTATTTAATATTTGTTTTAGTGTGTTTAGTTGCGGCTTTTTTAGGCTCAGAATATAGAAGTACACTATTAGCTACAAAAATAAAACTAGTTCCTAAAACAGAAGGAATAGATGCCAAATTACAATTAAATACAGTAATTTTCAAGACCAATATTAATAGATTACCTGGAAGTTTTTCTGTTAAAAGAAATTTTATTCACGGAAAATCTAATAAAGGTGTTTTAGAAACCGTAGTAGATAAAATTAAAACCGGGTCTGTTTATTTAATTTTTTTCGATACTATAATCTCTATTTCGACAACTAATGTATCATTAATTATATTTGTAATAGCCATTTTTATGTTGTTTGCATTATTTTGGTATTTTATTATTAATGTATATATTGTTATATCTAGGAGAATCTTTTTAGAAGGTATTATTTATGAAAAAATATCAAATCAAAAGTTTCTATTTTTGTCTAAAACTAAAAAATGGTTAAAAGTATCTTTTACTATGTTTTTGAAAAAATTAATGCAAATTTTATGGAGTTTAACTATTATTGGATATTTTATTAAAAGATATTCTTATTATTTAGTACCATATATTGTAGCTGAAAATCCTAATATTGATTCTTTAAAGGCAATTACTTTATCTAAAAATATGATGAAAAATCATAAATGGGAATGTTTTGTTTTGGATTTATCATTTATTGGTTGGGATATTTTAGGAATATTAACTTTCGGACTATCAAAAATATTTTTCTCAAATCCCTATAAAACTGCTACTATGTGCTATTATTATAGAGATTTACGCGCTATAGCAAAACAAAATAAAATTAAATATAGTGAATATTTAAATGATGAATTTTTATTTAAAAAAGCAGATCAAAAGTTACTAGAAGAAACTTATCAAGATATTACTAAATTAGCTAAACAAAATAAAGATTTAACATCTGATCAGCCAAAGATAAAATATCATATTTTTAACTTTTTAGGAATTAGTACTTTAGATAAAAAATATGAAGAAGACTATCGTAATAGTCAAATAAATAAATTAAAAATTTCTTCATATAAAGCTATTATTAATGGAAAAATGTATCCAAATCGTTTATTGCCATTAGAATATAAGAAAAAAATAAATATAAAGGTTATTAATAATAATTATTATTTGCGACATTATTCTATTACTTCTTTGATTTTATTATTTTTCATCTTTTCATTTATCGGTTGGCTTTGGGAAGTTAGTATTCATTTTATAACTGATGGTGGGTTTGTTAATAGAGGAGTTTTACATGGCCCATATCTACCAATTTATGGTGCAGGTGGTGTATTAATTTTATTATTTTTAAATAAGCTTAGACAAAAACCATTATTTGAGTTTTTAGCAACCATCATTCTTTGTGGTATAGTTGAATATTTTACTTCATTCTATTTGGAAACAGTCCATCATGAAAGATGGTGGAATTATGACGGATATTTTTTGAATTTAAATGGTAGAATATGTATAGAAGGATTATTGATTTTTGGTATAGGTGGTTTTGCTGTTGTCTATATTGTCGCACCAATTTTAGATAATTTAATTACAAAAATAAAAAAGAAATATTTAGTGGTTCTTTGCATTGCTTTGATTAGTATCTTTGTTTCCGATCAAATATATTCATCTAAACATCCAAATATCGGAGATGGAATTACTAATTATAATTCTAGTCATAATCATTTTAAGGAGAAAACATGATTGCATTTTTACTATTACCTATATATATATTATTAAATTATTATGCTATTAAAAGAATAATTTCATTTATTAGTTATCTTAATCCAAATTTTAATACTAAAAAAATAGTAATTACAATTGTTATAATATATATTTTATTTACTTTTATGATTTTATTAGGATATTTGATGCCTTATAATCTAATTAGTCAAAATTTTAAATTATTAGGGAATTATTGGCTTGGTATATTACTATATATGATAATGTTCTTATTTATAATTGATATAATTAGATTCATTATTAAAATTAAAAATAAACAAATAATTTTTTCTAAAAAAGTGGTTATTGCTGTAGGGATAATATATTTTTTAGCTGTAATATCATTTTCAACTTATGGTATTATAAATTCTAAGATAATTAGAGTAACTAGATATACTGTAAATATAGATAAAAAAGTAGAAAATCTAAATGAACTTAATTTAGTTTTAGTAGCTGATTTACATTTAGGTATAAATACTAATTATAGTGAAATAAAAAATATGGTAAGTAAAATTAATCATGAGAAAGCTGATGTAGTAGTAATAGCTGGTGATATTTTTGATAATGATTATGATGCAATTGATAATCCTGAAAAAATAATTTCTACTTTAAAGAAAATAAAAACTAAATATGGTGTTTATGCTGTATATGGAAATCATGATATTGATGAACAGTTACTAGCTGGTTTTACTTTAGATTTTAATGTAAAAAATGCAGTAAGTGATAAAAGAATGGATAAGTTCTTAAAAAAAGCCAATATAAATTTACTTAGAGATAATTATATTTTAGTAGATAATAAGTTTTATATTTATGGTAGACCTGACTTAAAAAAATTAGGTAGAGATATAAAAACTAGAAAAACAGCAAAATCTATTAGCAAAACTATGGATATTAATAAACCTATTATTGTGTTAGATCATGAACCAAATGATTTAGTTGCTCTAAGTAAGAATAATATAGATATAACATTATCTGGACACACACACGATGGTCAGATTTTCCCTTTAAATATATTAATGAAATTTATATATCCTAATTCTTATGGATATAAAAAATTTAATAATATGCATAGTATTGTTACTAGTGGAATTGGTGTTTATGGTCCAAATATGAGAACTTTGACAATACCAGAAATAGCTGTTATAAAAGTAAAATTTAAATGATAAAATATTTATCTTGGTAGATAAATATTTTATTTTATGATATAATTAATCAGAGGTGATTTTGTGAAGCAAATAAAGTTACAAAATTTAAAGGGAACAACTGATTTCTTACCTGAAGAACAGGTTATGCGAAATAAAATAATTGATAAATTGAAAAGTAATTTTGAAAAATTTGGATATATGCCTTTAGAAACACCTATTTTAAATCATTATGATTTATTAAAGTTTAAATATGAAGATGATGCTGAAATATTAAATGAAACATATAAATTAACTGATCAAGGTAATAGAATGCTGGGATTAAGATATGATCTTACAATTCCTTTTTGCAAAGTTATAGCTCTTAATAAAGATTTAAAATTTCCATTTAAGAGATATGAAATTGGACGCGTATTTCGAAATGGACCAGTAAAATTAGGAAGAATGCGTGAATTTTATCAATGTGATGTCGATGTTGTAGGTACTGATTCTAGAATGATTGAAATTGAACAATTAACTATGGCTAAAAAAGTCTTTGATGATTTAGGAATAGATATAAATATTAAATGGAATAATCGTAAATTAATGTCAGGTTTAATTTTAGAATCAGGTATTAATTCTAATTTAACAGATAAGGTTATATCTATTATAGATCACTTAGAAAAAATGTCTAAAGATGAAATTATAAAAGAGTTTACAAAAATTGGAATTGATGAAAAGATTGCTAATAATTTATTGGATTTATTTAATAAAAGTTTAGTAGAATATAATAATTTGTATCATTCCACTTCAAATAGCTTAATTCAAGAAGGTTTAAAAGAAATAAATGAAATTGCTAAACTAATTAAGGAATTTGATTTATCTGAAAATACAGAATTTACTCCATCATTAGCTAGAGGTCTTAGTATATATACTGGCTTAGTTTTTGAATTTTTTGATAAAAAATTGAGGATTACTAGTAGTCTTGGTGGTGGTGGCAGGTATAATAAAATTATTACAGATTTTATTGATGATGGTAATTTATATCCTGCTTGTGGGTTATCATTTGGCTTAGAACCTATATATGCTATCTTAAAAGAAGAAAGTAATAATACTAATTTATTAGATTGTTTAGTTATTTCTCTTGATAATGATATTGAATCATTAAAGATTGCTAATAAGTTACGTGATAATGGTATAAAGACTATTGTTCACAATAATCAAAGAAAATTAAAAAGAATTTTTGAATTTGCCGATAAATCTCATATTAAATATGTTATTGTAATTGGTAGTAATGAGGTTTTAACGCATCAATATAGTTTAAAAAATATGCAAACTGGAGAACAATATTTACTTACTATAGATCAAATAATAGATAAAATTAATAATTTTTAATATATAAAAGCATATGACTTGCATATGCTTTTATATTATTGTATATGCTTAGATTTTTAGGATAAAATATAAATAATAGATTTAAATTTTTAAAATTTATATATCAATATTATTATTAACAATATAATTAATATTATTTAAGTTTTAGACAATAATAATCATGTAGTCTGTATAAAGGAGGAATTTTATATGTTTTCAAGAAAAAACGTATATAATTTATTCTTTACCCTTCTTTTAGTATTTATACCATTAAAATTGTCTGCATATTCGGATTATATAGTAGCCAGTGGTGAAAATATTGGTATCAGGATTTTTAGTGATGGCATATTAGTTGTAGGTACTTATGATATTGAAGGAAAAAATCCAGCATTAGATGCTAACTTAAAAGTTGGTGATCAAATAACTGCTATTGATAATAATAAAATTAGTAGTATAGATGATATGATTGAAACTATTAATAAAACAAAAAGTGATGAAATTAATATTGAATATAAAAGGAATAATAAAAAAAGTAATACTTCATTAAAATTAGTTAGAGTAGGGGATACAATTAAAACTGGTTTATATGTTAAAGATAGTATTACTGGAATTGGAACTTTAACGTATATAGATCCAAATACTAAAATATTTGGAGCTTTAGGACATGAAATTATGGATACTACAACTAAAAAGGTTTTTGAAATCAATAGTGGTTCAATTTTTCCATCTAATGTAATAGGAATTACTAAATCTAGCGATGGTAATCCGGGGGAAAAGAATGCTACATTTGATACTTCTAAAGTAGAAGGAAATGTTAGTGAAAATACTAATAAAGGTATTTTTGGAAAATATACTAATAGAATAGCTGATGACTCTTTATATAAAGTAGCAAAATTTGATGATATAAAAATGGGAAAAGCTCAAATAAAGACAGTATTAGAAGGTAACGATGTAGGTAAATATGATATTAATATTATTAGTGTAGCTAATACCAATAATAAAATAAAAAATATTGTATTTGAAATTACTGATAAAAAGTTAATAAATGCCACCAATGGTATAGTTCAAGGGATGAGTGGTAGTCCTATTATTCAAGGTGATTATATAATAGGAGCGGTAACTCATGTTGTAATTGATGATCCGTTAAAAGGATATGGTATATTAATTACAAATATGTTAGAAGAGGGAGAAAACTAGAGTGCTTGGCACTCTTTTGTTTTAATAAAAATTATGATACAATATTAACGGTGGTAGTATGTATGATTATATTATTATTGGTGCCGGATTTTACGGGAAACTACTCGCTTATCTATTAAGTATTCAAAAATTGAAGATATTGTTAATAGATAAAAAATATATTAATAAAAAAATAAAATTAGAAAACATAATTATATCAAAAAAAGAATATCAACAATTAGAAAATTTAGTTAATATTGATTTATCAAACTTTATAGATAAGAAAATTAATAAAGTAATTATTAAAAATAAAATTATTGAGGCTAATAGTATCATTTTAAATTTAAAAAAATTAGAACCTATTATTTTTGAAAAATACATAAAAAATAAAGGCAAAGTATTAGAAAATTGTCAAATTAAACAATATGATTTTAAAAACAATATTTTAATTATAAATAATAAAAAATACAAATATAAAAAATTAATAGGTGCTGATGGAACGTTCTCAGAAGTGAGATTAAATTTAACTAATAAAATTCAACGTTTTAATTTTATCGTTCGAATTAAGACAAAAAAAGAACAAAAAAATTTAATATATGATTTTAATAGAAAAAATAAAGTTACTGAAAAAATAATTCCTACTAAAAATAATAATATAATAAATGTAATAGGTGTTAATGGAAAAAATAAATTATTTCTAAGCTTGGAAAATTTAAAAAATATATATCAATTTGATAAAAATAGAAAATACGGTTATTTTATTCCCAACAATGATTTATTGTTACAGGTAAATAATGTATATTTCATTGGAGATGCATCAGGCTTAATTGATCCAGTTACTAATACTTCGTGTAAATATAATCTATATCTATTAAACCAATTAATAAACAATTTGATTGCTGAACAAAAAATCAATATAAAAAAGATAAAAAGGGATATTAAAGTAAAAAAAATAATGAAAAAAATATTATTTTTACCTATCATTAATAAAATAGGTCTAAAAGTAATTATTAAAATATATAAGGAGGATTTATGCTAAAAGAATTTAAAAGTTTTATTTCACGTGGAAATGTTATTGATCTTGCTGTAGGTGTTGTTATGGGAGGTGCTTTTTCTGCTATTGTTACTTCATTAGTAAATGATATAATTATGCCATTTGTTGGAGTACTAATAGGGGGAATAGATTTTAGTCAAATGACTTTGAAAATTAATGATGCAACTATTAATTATGGTTTATTTATTCAAAATATTGTTAATTTTCTAATTATTGCTTTATCTATTTTCATTTTCATTAAATTTATTAATAAAAAAGCTAATAAGAAAAAAGAAGAAAAAATAGATCCACAAATAAAATTATTAGAAGAAATTCGTGATGAACTAAAAAAATAGTATTACTACTATTTATAAATTTGGAAATAATGATATGACAAACATACCAACCATCGCTATTAAAAATATTATTATCATTGCTTTTTGAATTACTTTACTCATAGTCCACCTCATAATAATTATAATATAAAATTATAAAAAATGGAATATTTTTTATAATTATTAATATTATTTAGTGGGTGATAATATGAATAAAATAAAAAAAATAATAAGATATGACAAAAAAATCATGACACTACTTAATATAATTGCTATAATAGGCATTATTACCGGCAGTATGTTTATAGTTATATTAAATAAAAGTGATAAATCTTTAGTTGTTAGCTCTATTAAAGATTTTTTTAATTGTTTATCAGTCAATCAATTCGATTATTTATCAACTTTAAAAAATATATTTATTAGTAATTATATTTTTTCTTTTTTAATTTGGATTATTGGAATATCTGTTATTGGAGTTGTTGTAACAATAATAATTATTTATTATAAAGCTTTTTCTCTAGGATTTACTATTACATCAATAATTTACACATATTCTTTTAAAGGTATTGCTTTAGCTATTTTTTATGCTATTCCTCATTTAATTATAGATATTCTGGTTTTAATGTATCTAGGAAGCTATTCTATTGATCTATCTATAGTTTTAATAAATTCTATTTTCAAGAAAAAGAGTTTAAATTTTAAACAATTTCTTAATAATTATCTTAGGGTATTAGTTATATCATTAATTATTTTAACAGTTAGTATTTTATATGAAACTTTCATATCAACATATATCCTTAAATTTATAACCAAACTTTTATTTTAAATTATAATATGATATAATATCTGCAAGGTGGTTATATGGAAGTTAAAAAAGGAAAAGAAATATGAAAGTAGTAGTAGGAATTTCTGGCGGTGTTGACAGTAGTGTAGCAGCTTTACTTTTAAAGCAGCAAGGATATGAAGTTATAGGACTTTTTATGCGAAATTGGGATGCAGCAATAAACAATGATATTAATGGAAACCCAACTTTAAATAATAATATTTGTCCTCAAGAACAAGATTATAATGATGCTTTAGAAGTTTGTAAAAAATTGAATATTCCTTTAAAGAGAATCGATTTTGTAAAAGAATATTGGGATTATGTATTTACTTATTTTCTTGATGAATTGAAGCTAGGTAGAACTCCTAACCCTGATATAATGTGCAATAAATATATCAAATTTGATATGTTTCTTAAAGAAGCGGAAAAAATAGGGGCAGATTTTATTGCTACAGGACATTATGCTAGAATAGTAAATGGGCAATTATTAAGAGGAATTGATGATAATAAGGATCAAACATATTTTTTATCACAGGTTCCAAAGGAAAAATTAAAGAAAGTTTTATTCCCAATAGGTAACATGTTAAAAAAAGATGTTAGATTATTAGCACAACAAAACAATTTAATAACTGCCAAAAAGAAAGATTCAACTGGAATATGTTTTATTGGAGAACGCAATTTTAAACAATTTTTGAGTAATTATTTACCAAATATTCCGGGAGATATTATAAATATTAAAACAAATAAAATAATTGGAAAACATATAGGCCTTATGTATTATACTATTGGTCAGCGTCGAGGATTAAATTTAGGAGGTAACAGCAATAGGGGATTTGTTGTAGGAAAAAATTTAGAGAAAAATATTTTATATATTGCTTTTGAAGATGATGAAGAATATTTAATTAGTGATGCTTGTATTGTAGATAATATAAATTGGTATGGTAAAAAGGTTAATAAATGCACTGCTAAATTTCGTTACCGTCAAAAGGATAATGATGTAGAGTTAAAATGGTATGATGATTATGTTCTTGTACAGTATAAGCAAGGTGTTAAAGCAGTAACACCTGGTCAAGCTTGCGTATTTTATGATAATGATATATGCTTAGGTGGAGGAATTATTAAAACTGTTTTAAAAAATAACGAAAAATTATGGTATTTATAGAAAGGAGGATTGTAATGGAAAATAAAAACTATTTAAATGATACTAGTTTAAAAGATATATATGAAGCGAAAAAACATTCACATTCTGTTGTATCTGGTGATACAAATGGGTTTATAGGTATTAATATATCTAAATATACATCAGAAAAAAATCAATCAAATTATATTGCATCTGGTGATACAAACGGGTTTATTGGTACTAATGTATCTAGATATACATCAGAAAAAAATATGATTAAAAGTTTAAAAAAATCCAAATCAAGTATATGGAAAGATTTAAAATAATAAATCAAATGATAGTGTCAAATTAAATATATACAAACTAATTCTTATTAAAATACAAAAGTTTTATCTCGTTTATAATATTTTTAAAACCTTATTCATTAATGAATAAGGTTTTACAATGAATTTACATATTGACATTTTTAGCAAATGTGTTAAAATTGATAATAGGAGGGTAATACAATTATGAAAGACTTAAACGATTTGCTACATCAACTTGGAATTTCCAAAGTTAAATTGGCTAAATTCTTAGGTGTATCAAGACAAATGATTTACAATTACCTAGAAATAGATGATGTCAATAAATGGCCTAAAGATAAAAAAGTATTATTGTTTAATTTACTGGGAATTAAATCAAAAGATGATATGAAAAATATTAAAGTTACTACTGATTATATTCAAGAAGTAGAAATGCGACTTAATAGTTTAAATAACAAAGTAGATGATATTAGTGATGATATATTTGAAGGATTAGATGATAAACAGAAAGATGTTTTAAATAAAGTAATTGATTTATTAAAAGAATATTTCGAATGTGATAATGGTATCAAAATAGGGGAGTACCTATATTATTTTTTACAAGCTTTAAATACTAATGTTGAGTTAAAATATATTCTTGGATATGTTGCTAAAGAAACTGGCTTTATCAAAGCTAGTGAGTATGCTTTTAATGAAGATGGTCAATATATATTTGAAAGTATTATGTTTTCAGCTATGGTCTTATTTCATAGTGGTAAAGCTTCTAAAAATAGGCTTATTGAATCACATCGACGTTTTGAATCACACATTGAACATAAATTAGAAGATAAAATGAGTCGGACAATGGAACTTAATAATATAAAGCAGCAAGCATTAAAAGAACTTGGAATTAATGAAATTAATGAAAATAATGCTAGTATAGTATTTGCAAAAATAGCTGAAATTCAGTCACGTAATAATGCTTTTTAAATAGTCCACTTCCCCTATTCATTTTAATTTGAATTAATAGGGGAATAAATAATATATATAATACAATATTATATGATATATTATTTATAAGTAAGGTAATTATTTAAATATTTAGCAGGTTCAATATATTATATAAAAGCATTATAATAAAAAGTAAATATTTTAAATTAAATTTAATTAATTATTATAATCATTTATTCATATAATTTAATTTAATAATAAATAATTTAATAAAGAATAAAAAAAGATATATATAACTATTTAAATAACAAAATAGTACTATGTTTTAAATATAATTAAAAATCCTATAATATATATTATGTTAACTTCTTAAAAGAAGCATAGCATCACATTATTATTATTGATTAATTTATAATTTTTATTAATAGATGTATTAAAATTAGTTTTTAGTTAATAATATTATTGGGTGATTATAATGAAAAAAAGTAAAAAAGATAAAATTACTAATAAAAAAAATAGTAATAATGAAATGAATAATTCAAAGAATTCTACTAACTCAATGAATTCCAATAAATCCGATTCATTTACTTCAGACAATTGTAAATAACCCAAATAAAAAGCCATTTAAGGCTTTTTATTTTATTTAATTTTTGTTATTCTTATACTTTTCAAGTGCAATAGCAATTTGATCAGGACAAGATGTAGGGCGAGCTGCACATTTAATTCCTTTTAAAGTATTAGATCAAAATTTTATTGCTAGTTATTTTGAAAATTTAATTAATCCTTTATATCAAA
>CANPWK010000002.1 GCA_947584105.1 uncultured Bacilli bacterium | reverse complement strand
ATTGAAAATATAAAAGAATTAATTAAAGAAAAAAACTATATTAAATTAAAAACAGAGTTATGCAATTTAAATGAAATTGATATTGCTGAAATATTAGAGGAATTAAATGAAAAAGATTTAATAACAACATATAGAATCTTAAAAAAAGACATTTCTGCATTAGTTTTTTCGTATCTTTCAATTGAAAACCAACAAATAATAATAAATGCCCTAACAGATAAAGAAGCGGGATTAATTCTAGATAATATGTATATTGATGATGCAACTGATTTAATTGAGGAAATGCCATCTAATGTAGTAAAAAGATTGCTTGCTTCAACTAATAAAGAAACTAGAAAAAATATTAATTTTTTATTAAAGTATAAGGAAGATTCAGCTGGAAGTATTATGACTGTAAAATTTATCGACATAAAAGAATCTTATACTATAAAAAAGGCTATTGCAAAGGTAAAAAAAGAAGCAATTGATAATGAAAATATAGACTTTTGTTATGTCTTAGATAATACTAGAAAATTAATAGGAACAGTATCCTTAAAAAGTTTGCTTATAAATGATGATAAAAAGTTAATCAAAGATATTATGCAAAAAGTTACTGCTAGTGTTCAAACTGATACAGATCAAGAAGATGTTGCTAATATGTTTAAAAAATATGATATTAATGCTATTCCTGTTGTAGATAGTGAACAAAAATTAGTAGGTATTATTACCATTGATGATATAGTTGATATTATTGAAGAAGAAAATACTGAAGATATTGAAAAAATGGCTGCCATTACTCCAAATGATAAGCCTTACAATAAAACAGGAGTATTTTTAACTTTTAAAAAAAGAATTCCTTGGCTTTTATTACTTATGATATCTGCAACTTTTACTGGAAAAATTATTCAAAGTTATGAACATGCTTTATCATCATATGTAATATTAACATCATTTATTCCAATGCTTATGGATACTGGAGGAAATGCTGGTAGTCAAGCATCAGTTACAATTATAAGAAGCCTTTCATTAAATGAAATAAAATTCAAAGATATATTTAAAGTTATCTTTAAAGAATTTAGAGTTTCTATATTAGTAGGTATAACTTTAGCAATCGCTAATTTAATTAAATTACTAATAGTAGATCAAGTACATTTTAATGTTGCACTAGTTGTATGTCTTACTTTAATCATAACTATTATATGTGCAAAAATAGTAGGTAGCACCTTACCTATGCTAGCTAAAAAAATTGGGTTTGATCCTGCTGTTATGGCTAGTCCTTTTATAACAACAATAGTAGATGCCATATCTCTTATTATATATTTTCAAATTGCTACTATATTATTAAAAATATAAAGATAGATTCAATTTAATTTGAATCTATCTTTATTTTTAAATCATCTAATTGCTTTTGATTTACTAAATTAGGACAGTTACTCATCAAATCACTAGCACTTGCTGTTTTTGGGAAAGCAATTACGTCCCTAATATTATCTGTATTAGTTAAAAGCATAGTTAACCTATCTAAACCGAAAGCTAACCCTCCATGAGGAGGAGTACCATATTTTAACGCTTCGATAAAAAAGCCAAATTTATCTTCTACATCACTTTCTGTTAAATTTAATGCTTCAAACATTTTCTTTTGAACATCTTGATTATGAATACGTATTGAACCACCACCAGCTTCATAACCATTAATTACACAATCATATGCCTTCGAATAACAATTAGCTTTATCATTAATTAATTTATCTATATCACTATCTTTAGGCATCGTAAAAGGATGATGACAAGATATATATCTATTTTCTTCTTCACTCCATTCAAATGATGGAAAATCAATTACCCATAATACTTTATATAAATTATCATCTATTAATTTTAATTGTTTAGCAACATTTAATCTTAAAGCACCCAATGCATTTTTAACAATTTTTTTATCTCCCATTACAATTAATACTAAATCTTCATTCTCTAAATTTAATCTTTCTTTTAGGCACTCTAATTCCTTATTAGTAATCAGTTTTATTATACTACCTGTAATTTCATCATTTATTTTTAAATAAGCTAAGCCAGAAGCTTTATATTGTTTTACAAAATCCGTTAATTTATCTAAATCTTTTCTCGAATATTTACTTTGTGCATTTTTTACTACAATACAATTAATAATTCCATTATTGCTAATTGTATTTTGAAACAAATTAGAACTATTATCTTTAAATATATCAGTAATATTTTGAATAAGCATCTCAAATCTTAAATCTGGTTTGTCAGAACCATAATATTCAATTGCATCATCATAACGCATTTTTAAAAATGGGCGTTTTAATTCAATACCTTTAATGTCTTTAAATAATTTTGCAATTAATCCTTCAGCCACATTCATAACATCATTTTCGTTAACAAAACTCATTTCCATATCTATTTGTGTAAATTCTGGTTGTCTATCAGCTCGTAAATCTTCATCTCTAAAACATTTAGCAATTTGGAAATATTTTTCTATTCCTGATATCATTAATAATTGTTTAAATATTTGTGGAGATTGAGGAAGAGCATAAAATGCTCCTTTATTGATTCTAGATGGAACTAGATAATCTCTGGCCCCCTCTGGTGTTGACTTACATAAAACCGGTGTTTCTACCTCCAAAAAACCTAAACTATCTAAATAATTTCTAGTAATCATTGTAATTTTATGACGTATTTTTAAATTATCAGTTAAACTTTTTCTTCTTAAATCCAAATAACGATATTTAAGTCTAGTATCTTCTAACGCTGTTGTATTATCACTAATTTCAAATGGTAATTCTTTAGAAGTATTTAAAATCTTAATATTGTCAACTATAACCTCGATTTCACCTGTTTTTAATTTAGAGTTTACATTTTCTCTTTTACTTATTTTTCCTTCTACATAAATTACATATTCATTCTTAATTTCATCGGCTATCTTATAACAACTATTATCTGGGTTTACAACTAATTGTATAATACCACTACGGTCTCTTAAATCAATAAAAATTAAACCACCTAAATTTCTTATTTTAGATACCCAACCGTATAAACTAACCTTATCATTTAAATTATTAATATCATAATCTGTATTAAAATTATGTTTCATATACCCTCCTTTATATAAAAAAAGCCTATAATTTAAGGGCGAAAAAACGCGGTACCACCTTAATTCATAGACAAATCTACCTCTTTCTTTAACGCAGAATAACGATTATTTTAACGTTTAATATCTTCATTAATAAAACTTACTAATTTCCACCTACCATTAGTTCTCTATAAAGTTAATAATTAACTACTCCTTCAAACAAAATACAATCATATTATAACATAAAAATTATTAATAATCTAGTTATAATCCTCACTATATGAACTAATATGCCATGATTTAAGATTAATATCTTCTAAAGAAGAATTACAATAACGGCATCTCTTTTCACCCAACATTTTAACAGGAGCACCACAGTTTGGGCAATTAATTCCTATTAAGCTTTTGTTTTTATCATAATTATCCGGATCATATATATATATTAATTCAGTAGTATATGAAGTTTGTCTTTTATAATCATTCTTTTTAATCATTATTTTATTATTTTGCCTCTTTTCATAAAAATATTCTAATGATGTAGAAACTACAATCGATAATACACCTGAATCCTTATTATAAGATTTTATAGCATGCTTATGAAATATTACATCTTCATATTTTACATCAATTTTATTTTGTTTATAATCATTAATTATTTTAGTAATTTTTTCTTTAATTAAATCTAATTCATCACTTTTCGATATGCATTTATTTTCAAGAGATTCAAAAATAGCAAGTAATCCTGTTTCTACTTTATTATATAATTCACTTTGACTAAAACTTGGGAAATCTGCAATTATCTTTGGCACAAGAAAATCAGTCATTCCAACCGCATTTTTATGATTATATTTATAACTAAATTCTCCCATTTTAATCATCTCTTTAATAGAAAGATTATCATTAAATCCTCCCATTTTAATCATCTTTCGGTAAATTATAAAGAAAATAATTAATAGAAAAATTACTAAGCCAATAATAGTTCCAAAAAAAATTGCAAAAAATTTCATAAATACCACCATTTTTTAATCTAATAAAATTATAATTAAAATGTCTTGTTATAATAAATCAAGACATTTTTTAGCAATCTGGCGTCCCTGAGTGGATTCGAACCACCGACACCGGCCTTAGGAGGGCCGTGCTCTATCCAACTGAGCTACAAGGACACATACTAATTATAACATATTAAACTTAATTTTGCTAAAAATTTAAATTTTTTAATAAAAAAACTATTGAAATTAAAACTTACTTCCTAGAGTATAGTCTATACACAATAGTTTAATATAATCATTTTAAAAAATTTATAAATAGTAAAAATCCAAAATTAATACCATATTTAACTTTATGTGATGCCTTTTTATAAAATTCATACGTTGCAACTACTTTATCCACCGTACTCACGATCCAACTTTCAGCATATTTAGGAATTTTAATATCTATAGGAAACATATGAGAACTAATAATATCTTCCTCAATAGGATTAATATTAAAATATTTTTTAGCATTTTCTACTGCTTCCTTTGGATGATTGTGGGTATACAATTTTATTTTATCAATTTTCTTATCATAATCATTAGTTTTTGTTAAATAAAAATCATGTAATAATCCAGCTCTTGCAACTACTCTATAATTTAATCTTAAAAATCTAGCAACTAAATAAGAGTAATAAGAAACTTTCATCATATGATCCAATCTTGTTGTATTATGATGTTCAATTTCATCCATTATCTTAAAATTTTCATTCTCTAATATATCTTTAACAATCAAATCGTACTCACGATTGATATTATTTATCATCTAATCACCTCTAAAAATGTGCTTTCACTAAGCGACTATTCCATTATACCACAAATTTCAAAAAAGTAAAATCCACTAATTTATAGTTAATTCTTTCCCTAATGGAGCAATTTCAATAAAAGTATTGCCATCATTAACTTTTATTTCTTTTCCATCTTTTGTTTTATATATAGTTTTACTTGTCCTTGAATCCTTAGTAGCTATAATAGGAACTGCATAGCCATCCGTTATATAATAACCTTCTTGACTACCTATATTATCGATATTTATTCTTCCTTTATTATCAATAGTATAGCAATTTACTTGATAAACAATAATATTTTTAGCTGTATATTGATTTTTAGTAACATAATCTATATGTGCTTGATTATTTTGGCTTCTTTTATATACCTTATTTATATTGTCATATGTAAAAGTTGTCGTATGATTATTAGAATAATTAATAGTAATTTGGTTTGCTACAATATTATCTACATTATTCTGTAAATCAATTTCATCAATTGAATAATTTAATAATGTACCTTCTGAAGTTTTTTTATAATTATATTTATCTATTCCATTTGAAATATCTTGAGTAGTAGTAAAAACTGTATGCTCAGTTGCTAATCCCAAAGAATAGTCTCTAGTATATCCTTGATAAGTCATAAAGTTTATATTATCTACATCTAATTTAGTCATATCCGTCTGGGCTTGTGGACTCCAACCAAAATGAACATAAACCGCATCATTTTCTTTGGCATAATCTAAAAAATAATGACGACTACTACGTACAGTACCTATCCTAGATAATTCCTTATCTTTAAACAAAGCCATTAATCTTGTATAACCACCTTCAACCATTATTTCATAGACAATATAAGCATCTTGCAATCCAGCTTGATATCCCCAAACAGTATTGATATTATTTATCATTACTGCATATGGTCGCGAATTAGAAGTCAAATCAATTATTTGTAACTTTTTTTCATCAATATTTTCTCGTGACTCCTTTTTAATCACTGTTTTTTCCTTATCATCTTTTATAACAAAAGCAAAAACTACACATAATATTATAATCAATAATAAAAGTATCGATAATAATAAAAGCCATTTTTTCTTCATATTTATCTATCCTAACTATATTATAATATAATTATATCATCTTTTTTAAAAAAGAAAAGATTAATATTCAATCTTTTCTATCATACTTGCAATTATTTGATATTTATCAAATCTTTTTTCTACTCTTCCAGTTAAGTATATGACATCATTCTTTTCAATATGATATCGTTTATAAACTTTAGGAAATAAAACAATAGATACATTAGCAAGTTCATCACTACCTTCAATAAAAGACATTTTTTCTTTTCCCTTAGTTTCAATTTCTTTAATACTATCAACCAGTACTACTAAATTAACTACTCTATTAAAATAATTTTTAATTTCCTGTAGATTAATTAAATTCTTTTTTCTTAATCGAGCATTAGTAACTGGATGTTTTTTTAAATAAATTCCAAAATATTCCAACTCCAAATTCATAATTTCTGAATCAGAAAATTCATCAACATAACTTATTTCTGGCTTCAAAGCATATTCACCTAAATCTTTTAAAAGTTCCCCATAATTAATAATAATATCTATATTAGTAATTAAAGTTTTTCTATTTAAACCTAAATTATCAAATGCTCCCGCTAAAATTAAAGATTCAATAACTTTTTTATTAATTATTTTTCCATAACATCTACTAATAAAATCATATATATCTGTAAATATACCTTCTTTTCTTTTTAAAATTATCTGTTCTATTGCATTTGAATTTATCCCTTTAATTCCACTTAAAGGATACACTATATTTTGACCATTTATTACATAATTATTTCCACTTAAATTAATATCAGGATTTATAACCTCTATATTATATTTCTTCAATTCATATATGTATAATTTTAATTTTTCCTTACTAGACTTTTCACTTTCTAAAAGACAAGTATAAAATTCTTTACGATAATAAGCTTTTAAATATGCCATTTTTAAAGCAATATGAGAATATCCTACCGAATGAGATTTGTTAAACCCATATTCTGCAAATTTCATCATTGTAGCAAACACTTCATCTATAGTTTTTTCATCATATCCTAGATTTAAACTACGTTTTTTAAATATATCCTGTTGTTGTTCTAACAAAGATTTATTTTTCTTGCTCATTGCCTTTCTCAAAATATCAGCTTCTTTTAAACTATAATCTGCCATAATTTGAGCAATCTGCATAATTTGTTCTTGATAAATAATTATCCCATAAGTTGGCTTTAAAATGTCAATTAAACTATCATGCAAATAAACTATTTTCTCAATACCATGTTTTCTTTTTATAAATGTTGGAATATTTTTCATAGGTCCCGGTCTAAATAAAGCAATGGATGCTATTATATCATCAATATTAGTAGGTTTTAATTGACTTAAAAAATTAATCATTCCACTAGATTCGAATTGAAATATACCAATTGTATCAGCTTTATTAAATATCTCAATAACTTTATCATCGTTAAAATCTATATCATAAAAATTTAAATTCAAATTATAATTATGATTTACAAGATCAATAATTTTATGAATAGTAGTTAAATATTTAATAGCTAAAAAATCCATTTTTAATAAACCTATTTCTTCTAAATAAGTCATATCGTAACCACTAGTATAAAAATCATTATGGTCAACAAGAGGTATTACTTGATCTAAATCAATTTTGGACATAACAATACCTGCTGCATGTATTGTAGTATGACGTTTTAAACCTTCAAAATGCATAGCTATTTTATATAAATTTAATAAACTTTGTTTTCTATTTAAATAATCTTGTAATTTTTTGTTGTTTTGATAATTTTCCCTTAAAGATAATTTAGAATCCAATAACTTACAAATACTATCTACTTGCGATAAATCTATCTCTAAACAACGTCCTACATCTCTAATTGCTCCCTTAGCCCCCAAAGTTCCAAAAGCAATTATTGGAGCTACTTTTTTCATACCATATTTATTGATACAATAATTTATCACAACATCTCTTTTTTCATGTTCAAAATCAATGTCAATATCAGGCATACTAATACGCTCTGGATTTAAAAATCTTTCAAACAACAAATCATATTTTAATGGATCAACATCTGTTATATTAAGAAGATAAGCTACCAAGCTTGATACCGCACTACCTCTACCAATTCCTACTATTATATTATTATCTTTAGCATAATTAACATAATCTTGAACGATAAGAAAATAATCACAAAATCCCATATTATTAATTACACTTAATTCATATTTTAATCGTTCTTGATAAATCCTACTAATTTTGCTTCCAAACTTTTTTTTAGCACCATCAATACATAATTTCTTCAAATAATTAAAACTATCAATATTATCAGGATTAGGATATTTAGGCATTAAATTTTGATTAAAAATAATTTCCACATTACACATATCATTAATAATATAATTATTTTCAAGTGTTTTTCTGTCATTATCTATTTCTGATTCTAGTTTTAAATAATTGTCAGAATAATCAGTTTCGATAAATTTAACTCCAACACCATCCTTAATAGCTTCTAAATATTTCATATCATTACCATTTTGTTTATACAAATAATTAATTTTATTCATATAAACTAATCTACCATTTAACTGATCTTTTTCTTTTTTATTTTTATATGATAAAAATATATCAACAAAAACATTAGATAATTTATCATATAATTGTCTACTTTCGTATGGTAATATACAAATAAGTTTGCTATTATAATTAATAATATCTAAAGTACTTAATTCTTTAGAAGACATCATTGTTGATAATTTAACTAAATTTAAATACCCTTCATAATCTTTAGCATATAATATTACTATTAAAGAATCAATAACAACTTCTAACCCAATGATTGGTTTTATATTATTATCTTTACAGGCTTTATAAAAATCAATAACCCCATACATATTATTATCAGTTATCGTAAGAGAGGTAATATTATTATCTAAAGCAAATTGAATTAAATCAGATATTTTAATCATACTTGATTGTAAATAATTATCTGTTTTTATATTAAGTGGAACATACATAAATTACCTCCTTATATGTATATTTTACTAATAATTTATATATTTTTCAATAAATATTTGACTTATTCATAAAAATATGATAAACTCTAAAAGCAGAGAAAAACTTTGATTGGAGGTTTGTTTATGGCAAAGAAAGTAACAAATAAAAAACCACTTGTTGGTAATAGAAGATCTCACTCATTAAGAGCTACTAGACATGCTCAAAAGCCAAATTTACAAATTGTAACTATTAATGGAAAAAAAGTAAGAATGAGTGCAAGAGAAAAAAGAACTTTAAATAAATTATTAAACGTATAAAAAAATAAAATCATTTGAAAGATTTTATTTTTTTTTGTTATTATTAGAATTAGTTTCATAATCAGTTATCAAAGAGTTGATTTGATTTAATTTATGGGCTGCTGTTATAGAAAAATTCCCTGAAGCAATCAAATTTTCTTCTAAATTTTTAGCTCTTTTTCTATATTGTTCCATTTCTGGATCATCCACTATTAAATTATCATTATTTGTAATTTGATTAGGCATATCCATATACATTAATTCATTTAATCCAGATAATACATTTTTTAATTTAATTAATATACTATCTCTAACCATTGGATTTAATAAATTAAATTTTAATAAATCTTCTCTTATAACCTTATCATAATCGCCATTTTTAATATTTAATCTATATTGTACTTGCGTTCCCTTAGATAACTGACTTCGATGTATAAGTTGGAGAATAATTTCTTCTAAAATTCCATTTAATTTTTTATTAATAGTTATTAATAATATATTAAAATCATCACTAAATTTAAAGTTATTTTTATTATCTTTAATATTATCAAATATTTTTAGCATTTGTTTAGATAACTTATCATATTCAATTAAAGAATTTTTAGTAAAGTTCTCATCTATTAAAAATTTTGAACTAGTTATAGTTAAAAATTTACTATAAATTTTATTTAAATCATTTAAAATCATCTCTTTAGAAATTACAAATTTTTTTTCTAATAATGTAACCTCTTTAAAACAAGCATCTACAAAATCAGGATTAACTTCTCCATTTTGCAACTGATTTAATAATAAATTCATATGATTCAAAAAAACATTAAAATAAATTTGAATTTGTGGATTTTTATTTTTCAAAATTAATGATAATCTATCCTTATTTTTTGTAATTTGATTAATAGATGTATTTTTTGAAACATGATTAATATCGATAATATTAAATTTTAAAGCTTCTAAAATTTGTTGGAATTGCATTTAACACCTCTTTAATTATATTAATAGTATACCATAAAAGTTAAAATAAATCTACATTAAAATAAACTAAGTTGGTTGGATTCATCCATTTTATCCAATATACCCATCATACGCATTTTTTCTATTAAAGTTGACGAAATTTTTGCTCTATGTTGTAATTCTTCAATACTTAAAAAATCTTTTTTATTTCTTTCTAAAACAATATTTTTAGCTACTGTATCCCCAAGACCATCAATACTAGAAAAAGGAGGATACATAGATTTTTCATCTTTAACTTTAAAAGTTGTGGCTTCACTAATACCAAGATCTATCGGTAAAAATTTAATTCCTCTTGCGGTTGCTTCCAATGCTATTTTCAATGTTTCTAAAACAGATAGCTCTTTATTAGTAGCCTCATAACCCTTATTAATAATTTCTTGCATTCTGTTTTTTATTGCATCATAGCCTTTAATCATTACATCAATATCATAATCAGTTATACGAGCTGAAAAATATGTTGCATAATATAAAACTGGCATATGTACTTTAAACCATGCAATTCGAAAAGCACTAATAACATATGCAGCCGCATGTGCTTTGGGGAACATATATTTAATTTTGCCACAAGAATCAATAAACCAATCATCAATTCCTGCTTCTTGCATAATCTCAATATATCCCTTCCAAGTATCCGGATCACGACTAGCCTTACCTTTACGAACGAATTCCATTATTTTAAAAGCCTTAATTGGTTCTACACCATGATACATAAGATATACCATAATATCATCACGACAACCTATTACATCTTTAAATGGAACAATTTTATTTCTAATCAAATCTTGCGCATTACCTAACCATACATCAGTCCCATGTGACAATCCTGATATTTTTATTAATTCTGAAAATGTTGTTGGCTTCGTATCTACTAACATTCCTATTGTAAATGGTGTTCCAAATTCAGGAATACCTAGTGTTCCTGTTTCATTCATAATTTGTTCTTTAGTAACACCTAATGGCTCAGGTGATAAAAATATACGCATAGTTTCTTTATCATCCAAAGGCACAGTCGTTACATCCATACCAGATAGATCTTGTAACATACGCAACTGGGTTGGGTCAGAATGTCCTAAAATATCTAGCTTAAGTACATCTTGATCTATAGCATGATAATCAAAGTGAGTAGTACGCCAAGCTGATGTTGCATCATCGGCTGGATACTGAAAAGGAGTAAAATCAAATACATCCATATAACCAGGAATAACAACTATACCACCTGGATGTTGACCAGTTGTTCTCTTTACACCAGTACAACCCATTGCTAATCGTTCAATCTCAGCTGTATTCATTAAAATATTTTTATCTTCACAATATCCCTTAACGAATCCAAAAGCAGTCTTTTCAGCAACAGTTCCAATAGTTCCTGCACGATAAACGTTATCAACACCAAATAATACTTTGGTATATTCATGAGCTGCAGCTTGATTTAAATCAGAAAAGTTAAGATCGATATCTGGTACTTTATCAGCATTAAATCCTAAGAAAGTAGCAAAAGGCATATCTTGACCATCTTTATATAATTTTTCCCCACAATTTGGACAAATTCTATCAGGAAGATCAAAACCACTAGAATATTCTTTACCTAAAGGTTCTCCATTATCATCATCAAAAATACTATGTTGACATTTCTTGCAACGATAATGAGCTGGAAGTGGATTAACTTCAGTTATACCCATCATAGTAGCAACAAAACTAGATCCTACTGATCCACGTGATCCAACTAAATATCCATCGTCATTTGAATGTTTAACCAGTTTTTGAGCAATTAAATATATAACGTCAAAACCACCACCAATAATGCCTCCTAACATTTTTTTGACTTTTTTTTCTAATTCATTACCCTCAAGATGGTCTTTTTTTTCTAAATTTTGTCGAATTAAATTCTTGACATCTTCTTGACCCTTAAGAATAACATCATGTAATCTTTTAAATGCCTCTTTAGTATATTCCTCACCAGTTAAATTTCCTTCCTCATCTAGCTTATCTTTAATACTATTAAGTACAGCATCTCCATACAATTCTTTCGCAATACGTTCTTCAATATTCAAAGGTAATGGATTCCCATACCAACTACTAGCTTTAGTATAAACTAAATCAGTAACTGTTTCTACCGACTTATCAATCTTAGGTGAAAAAGGAACTCCACCTGTCTCAATAATTACTTCAATAACATCAACCATATCAGCAATTTTATTTGTATTTTCTACAACAACCTCATAAGCTTTTTCATCACCTAAAAATTCAAAATCTTCAAGCATTTCTCTTGTTGTCCTAAAATGTTGGCATGGAATTTTTGTAATATCTTTCTTAGCTAAAGGATGACGACCTCCACCTGGAACCTTTTGGTTTACAATGATTTCTCGATAAATACGATCCTCGCGATTTAAATGATGAACATCCCCTGTCGCAACTACAATTTTGCCAGCTGCTTCAGTAACTCTAATAATTTTTTTTATGTTTTCAATTAATTCAGCTTTATTTTCAAAATCACCCATTTGAATTAAATGATCATATACTTCAATAGGCTGAACTTCAACATAATCATAAAAATTAATAATGTTAGTCAATTCTTCATCACTTTTACTACGAGCTAAAGTAAATACTTCAGATTCATAACAACCACTACCTACAAGTAACCCTTCTCGTAATTTTTCTATTTCACTACGTAATATTCTAGGTGTTTTATAAAGATATGTAGTATTAGCTAAACTAATTATTTTAAATAAATTTTTAAGACCAACTTTATTTTTTACTAAAATATTTATATGATGTGATTCCCCATATTTATGAATTTCATTTTTTTCAACCAATTTATCCAAATCACTAATTAAATTAAAATTGCGAGAAATTAACTTTTGTAACATTTTGTGAAATACTAAGGCTGTCCCTTCAGCATCATAATCACCACGGTGATGTGACTCCTCATCAAAAGGAACATTATATCTTTTAACTAAAGCAGATAAACTATGTCTAGCATAACCATTATCCATAGTTCTAGATAATTCTAAAGTATCTATTACTGTATTATTAAATTCACCTAAATTGTATTTATGATAAGCCATTTCTATAAAAGAAGTATCAAACTTAGCATTATGTGCTACCATAGGTAAATCTCCTACCCACTCTTTAAAACTAATTACTGCTTCTTCTTCATTACGTTTTCCCTCAAGCATTTCATCAGTTATACTAGTAACTTCTGTAATTCTTTCAGGCAAAGGATGACCAGGATTAATTAATTCATCATATTTTTCTAAAATAACCCCATCTTTTATTTTGACTGCACCTATTTCAATAATAGAATCTTTACCACCAGCATTAAATCCAGTAGTTTCTAAATCGAATACTACATATGTAGTTTCCATTAATTTTTGGTCACTAGGTCTAACGACTATCTTAACTGTATCATCAATCATAGTCATTTCCGTACCATATATAGCTTTAAAAGGTTCCTCATCATCTTTTTTATTTTTATTACAATCACAAACAAAATGATAAACATCAGGGAAAGCCTGACAACCATTATGATCAGTAATAGCAATTGCTTTATGCCCCCAACTATACGCTTGTTTTACTAAAGTTTTAGCATCCACTACCCCATCCATTTGACTCATCATAGTATGAGCATGAAGTTCAACTCTTTTAACTAAAGCATCATCAATCCTTGATTGCAACTTTCTATCACTAATATTAATATCACTAATAACTAAAGAATCTTCATTAGCATATTTATCTTCTTTTATATTTCCGCGAAATTTATAAAAAGTCCCCTTTTTTATAGAATTTGTTAAATTAGTAACATCACCGTTTACAAATATTTTAGCATACATACTATCAGTATAATCAGTTATCTTTAAAGTTATAATTCGCAAATCGGTACGCGTTTCACGTACATCTAGCCCAAATACACTAGCCTCAACAGTAACATTATTTGTAGGACCATTTAAAGTATCGATTCTAACAGCTGCAGTATCAATAATTCTACCAAGTATAACTTTTGGATCATCTACGGTTTCAATTTGCTTTGGAATGTATTTTTTCTTATAACTATTTTCTTTAACTGGTTCTTTCTTTTCAAAATTAGATTTCGTAATCTGACTATTGTTAATAATATTATCCTCTATTTCTTTTTTTAATTCATTTTCTAACTTTTCATCAATAACAGCCTTAAATTCTAATTCATAACCAGCATTAAAAAAAGATTTTTTTAAATTATCAACAATAGAATTAAATTTATCAACTTCATTTTTGGATGTAACGTAAATAATAAGTAAATTGTCTTTTATTTCTATTTTATCACTTAAAAATAATGTTAACATTGGACAATTTTTACTATATCTTTCTATAAAATATTTAAAATAAGGAATTATTAAATCATTATCCTTATTAGATAACTTTACATTAAGCGAAATATGCAAATCTTTGTAGTAACTTACCAAATTATTATATAATTCATCATATATATTAACTGGTAGACTGTTTTTTAACTCCATATAAAATGTATATTCACTATGATCATTATTTCCTATTATTTTTAATAAACGACCATCTTCAAAATAATTTTTATATTCATTTAGTTTCAATTTATCAATTAATATTGCAAGCTTACTATCCATTACTACCACCATAATTTATTGTAACATAAAAAAGATAAATTTGTTTACTTTTTCTTAACTTTTTATATTGACACTTTTATAATTAAATTTATATTTACAAAATACAAAAACACTAACTACTTTGATATTAAAAAAAACAAACATATTGTTTGTTTAAGCTCGTGATGCATACTTGCCATCAGCAGTATAAACTACGATTTTTTCTCCCTTTTCAATAAAAAGTGGAACTCTAACAGCAAGTCCTGTTTCTAAAGTAGCATCCTTAGTAGCATTATTAGTTGTATTCCCTTTCACAGCTGGTTCAGTTTCAGTTACTTCAAGTTCAACTTTCTCAGGTAACATTACACCTAATAATTCACCTTCATAAAATGATAATAATACATCTAATCCTTCTTTTAAATAATAAATATCATTACCTAATTGTTCTTTTGAAAGTTCCATCTGTTCATAAGTTTCCATATTCATAAAATTATAAGAATCACCATTCGCATATAAATATTGCATACTAACTTTCTCAATCATGGCTTTTTCTAATTTAGTACCCGAATTAAATCTTTTTTCAATTATAGAACCACTACGTAAATTTTTTAATTTTGCTTGAACAAAAGCAGCACCTTTTCCAGGCTTTACGTGAGAAAATTCTAATACCGTATAAATATTTCCTTCGAAAAGAATCGTCATTCCGTTTTTTATATCATTTACACTTATCACAAGACCACTCCTTTACTATTTTTCTTCTTTATGGATTGTTGTTTTTCTACATTTTTTAAAAAATTTATTTAATTCTAATTTATCTGTAGTATTTCTTTTATTTTTTTCAGTACGATAACCTTGATTATCACATTCTGTGCATTTCAAAGTTACACGTTGTCTTGCTTCTCCTTTTTTTGCCACAATAATTCCTCCTTTTTTAAACGCAATCATATTATAACAAATTATTTATAAAATTCAAAGTATTTTTTAGTAACTTTTTGTGTAATTCGCATATTTACCTTAGACATTTGGTTATAATCTGTACCAGGTCCTCCAACATCAGGTGAAATAATAGTAAAAGTCACTTTCGGATTATCACTTGGAGCATAACCTGCAAAACTAGCAGAAATAGTTTCTTTATCTATTTTACCATCACCATCTGAATCTATAAAACTTTCAGACGTTCCAGTTTTTCCAGCTGCATTGTAAGAATAATCAACATAACCACTACCGGTTCCACCTTGAGCAACAACTTGTTTGAATCCTTCTTTAATTCTTGCAAAATATTCTTCTTTAGTATCCACAGTATTTAAAACTTCTGTTTTAAACTCAAAAATTTTATCAGTTAATTTTTCTTTATCACTACTATATACTGATTTCAATAGATGTGGTTTAATTCTTTTTCCATTAGTAGCAATTGTTGACATATACTGTGATATTTCAATTGGTGTATAAGTATCATATTGTCCTATTGAAAAATCTAATAAATATCCAGACAAAGTATTATTACCACTATATCCTAATGCCTCATTAGGTAAATCAATTCCCGTCTTTACCCCAAGACCAAATTGTTTAAAGATATTACGATAAGTTTGAAAAGCAGTAGTATCTATTTTTAATGGAGCATCATAAACGTAATTTCCTTTACCAACTTTAATAGCAGTTTGAAATTGATAAGTATTAGATGAGTATTTTAACGCTTGAATATCATCGATATTACCATATTCATGATAAGAACACTTTATTGGAGTAGCTGCTATTTTTATACATCCATCATTTCTTATTTCACCTATCTTTAAAGCTCCTGTATTATATCCTACGATATGAGATGCACCCTTAACTACTGAACCAGGAGTAACCGATGTAGTAATTACCCCTGGAGTATAATCAACTACATCATAGCCTCCATTATCATTTTTTACTACTTGCTTACCGGCCATTGCTAAAACATCACCATTATTAGGATCTGTAATAATTACAAAAGATTTATTAAAATATTCTGTATTAGCTTCCGTTTTAGCAGCTAATAACTCTTCTTTAAGAATATTTTCTACTTCCTTTTGCAATTCTATATCTATAGTAATCATAATATCATTACCACGAGAACCTTTTTTAATTTCTTTATATGAACCATCAGATAATACTTCATAAGTAGCTTTCTGTCCCTTTAGATAATCTTCATATTGATATTCTAAATAACTTGTTCCAACCCTATCTGTTAGAGCGTAATCTTTTTTTAGATAATACTCTTTTAATTCTGATGGAATACCATTATCACTAGTAGATACATTCCCTAAAATACTTTTAAAAACATCCCCATAAGGATAAGAACGCTGCCAATCCAATTTTGTATTAAAGCCAGGTATTTTATCTAAATTTTCTGAAACTTTAGCATATTCTTCATCAGTTACATCCTTATTCTTAATAGTTTTTTCTGCATAAGAATATCCTTTATTCATTAGATAATAAATATAAGCAGCCTCTTTGTCTTTATCATTTAAGCTTTTAATTTCTTCATCACTTACTCGCTTCTTTTCAAGCTCATAAATATCATCACTAGTTAATTTTCTTTCCTTAACTTTATCCCATTCTTTTTCTTTAATCTTTTCTCTAGCCTTTTTAGGATTACTTTTTACCCAAAAATTACGAATCATATCATCACTTAGCTTAGAATAATCTACCTCTATAAAATCTCCCACTTTGTATGCTAAAGAAATTTCTTCCTTAGTTGATATACCAGTATTTTTTTTATAATAAATAGTTTTTAAAGGTTTATTATCTACAATTATTTTACCATTGCGATCATATATTCTACCTCTTGGTGTACTAGGACCATCTATAATTTTTAAAGTAAGTTCTTTTAATTTAATCTGATATTTATCATTATTGATAATTTGCATAAAAAATAATTTAATTACTAATAAAAACATTAATATAATAATAAACACAATTAATATTTTATATCTTTTTTCAATTATAATATTTATTTTTTTATTTCTCCTATTAACCAATTTATTAATTGGTCTTTTTTTTCTAGAATTAATTTTCTTAGTATTTTTTTTCTTTTTCATATATTTCAGATGCCTTATCAAAATTTATAATTGAAAAAAAATTATTAATATATAAATTACGATTATTATAATATTTTAAATAATATGCATGTTCCCATAAATCTAAAGCTAATAGTGGCACCATCCCATAAGTATATGGATTCTCTTGATTAGACATATTAACTATATCAAGTTCATTATTATTTAAAACTAAAAATGTATACCCTGAACCTACTAATTTATAAGCCACTGAAATAAATTCATTTTTAAAATTTTCAAAACTTCCATATTTTTTTGATATATCACGAGTTAATTTATTTTCTTTATAAGCTTTATTATCCATACTTAAAAAATATAACTCATGATTTAAAACGCCCCCTGCATTATATAATATATCTGATCTTTTATCCAAATCAAATTTATCAATATTTTTAATTATATCTATTACATCCAAATCAGAAGTAACTAGCTTATTTAAATTATCAATATATCCCTGATAATGTTTATTATAATGCAAATTAAGCGTTAAATCATCTATAACGGGTTCTAATGAATCATAACTAAGTTTTATTTTTTTATACATGTTATCACCTACTATTATTGTATTCATCAAAATTATATTTAGTCATATACTATAATGGTGAATATATGAAAGATAAATTAATTAAAAACTATATTAGCAAAATCACTAAAACTGATATCTTAGAATTTGCTAAAAAGAACGATATTAACCTAAACGATAATGAATTAGAATATATATATAACATAATAAAAAATCAATATCAAGAAATATTATATGGTGATTTTAATAATATTTTCAAAAATTTAAAAAATAATATTAATAATGACAGTTATCAAAAAATAGTAAAATTGTTTTTTATTTATAAAGAAAAATATCAATCCTTTTTATAATAACTGCTACAAGAATCCATAAGTTTATCATTAAACTTCTTATTACGAATCATTTCTATTTCAAATAAATATGGAGGATATTTATCATCTACTCCTATGTAAGGTGTTTCTAGTATTTTAGGAACATCTTTTATTCTAGAATTATATATTATTTTAAGCATATTATCAAAACCAATAGTTCCATATCCAATATTTTCATGTCTATCTTTATTAGATCCTATTTTATTCTTGCTATCATTAATATGTACAACAGCTATTTTTTCTAATCCAATAATTTTATCAAATTCATCTAAAACTTGTTCGAAATTACTAACATCATATCCAGCATCATTAAGATGACAAGTATCCAAACAAACCTTTATTTTATCACTATTATCTACTTTATCAATTATTGATTTTATCTCTTCAAAACTACGACCAATTTCTGTACCTTTACCTGCCATAGTTTCTAAACATATGTTAACATCATTATTCTCTTCTAATACTTTATTTAAACAAAAAGCAATATTATTAATTCCAGTTTCTACTCCCAATCCCACATGACTTCCTGGATGTAAAACTAAATTTTTAATTCCTAATTTAGAAACACGTTTAATTTCTTGAGTCAAAAACTCGATATTAAATTGTTCATTTTTAGAATTTGCTAAATTAATAATATATGGAGCATGTACAACAACTTTATTGATGTCAATATTGTTTTCAAGCATTTTTGATTTAGCCTGTAAAGTTATATCATCATTAATTTCTACCCTTGTTGTATTTTGTGGTGCTCCAGTATAAAACATAAATGTATTAGCTTTATAACTTAATGCTTCTAAAACACTTCCTAACATTTGTGTTTTTTTATTAAATGAAACATGACTACCTATTAGTAATTCCATATTATCTATCAAGATTAACTTGATAATTCACCTCACTTTAAATATAAATCTTTATTTTTAATTATATCAGAAAAACATATTTTTTTAAATATATTTTTCTTTTTTCTACTTATTTTTCATAAATAAAAAAGGACATTAATCATGTTTGGATAAACTCTTATGTCCTTTCATAATTTTCTTTATTCCATATGGAAATTGAAATGCTATAGTTAAAATACTTTTATCAATACTAACAATAACACCTTCTTTAAATTCATCATGATAAACTTTTTCACCAACTGTATAATCAATATACTGATTAATATTACGATTATTAACTTTTATATCTTCCTCTTTAATTTCATCGATATATTTTTGATCCAATTCATTTATAAACCTGCTTTTAGGATTACAATTATCAATTCCAAATAGCATTCTCCTTTTAGCATTTATTAAATATAATTTCTTTCGTGCCCTTGTTATTGCAACATAACAAAGCCTTCTTTCTTCTTCTAATTCACTTTCATCAAATAAGGCACGATTATGAGGAAATATCCCCTCTTCTAAACCTACAATAAATACATAATCAAATTCTAACCCTTTAGCAGAATGAATTGTCATCATAGTTACAACATCATCTTGATTTTTATTTTCTTCCATATCCGATACTAAACTAATTTCATTCAAAAAATCTTCTAAGGATACAATACCATAGTTATTTTCAAAACTTTTAGTAATTGATTTAAATTCCTCTAGATTTTCAAGACGAGCTATAGCTTCTATGCTATTATCTGCTTCAAGTTCACTTTTCATTCCTGACTTATCTAGAATATAATCAACTAACTCTGTAAGTGATAAATTCTCACTTTGACTAATTAAATCATCAATTAAATTTTTAAATAACAATTCTTTTCCGGAGGTAATTACTTCATATAAACTTTTATTGGCAGAATTAGCTTTTTGATTTAAATTTTCTATTGTCTTTACACCTATTTTTCTTTTAGGGACATTTATAATCCTAGTTAAACTTAAATTATCATATGGATTATAAATTAATTTTAAATAACTAATTAAATCCTTAATTTCCCTTCTGTTATAAAAATAAAAACTACCAACAACTTTATATGAAATATTTAATTTTAACATAGCTTCTTCTATATTTCTAGATTGTGCATTAGTTCGATAAAGAATAGCTATGTTATCTTTGTCAACACCATCATTAATTAAATTTGATATCTCCTTAGCAACATAATTAGCTTCATCTTTTTCATCAGTACATCGCTTATAAATAATTTTATTACCCTTATCATTATTAGTCCATAATTTTTTGGCTTTTCTTTGTTTATTATTTTTTATAATATCATTAGCTGCACTTAATATATTCTGAGTAGAACGATAATTTTGCTCTAAAATAATAATTTTAGCATTAGGATAATCTTTTTCAAAATTTAGAATATTTTTGTAATTAGAGCCTCGAAAACCATATATACTTTGATCCTGATCACCAACTACACAAATATTTTTATATTTATCACTAATCATTTTACTTAAAATATACTGAACATGATTAGTATCTTGATACTCATCAATCAATATATATTTATAAAGTTCTTGATAACGATTTAAAACTTCTTTATATTTCTTAAAAATAACAATTGGCAAAGTTAATAAATCATCAAAATCGACTGAATTATTAGTTAAAAGTTTATTTTGATAATCTCTATATATTTCTACTACTACATCATCAAATTCGCAAGATGAAAATTTACTTAATTCATCAGGCGTTACTAACTCATTTTTAGCACTACTAATTTTATTTCTAATTGTTTTAGGATTATATACTTTAGGATCGTAATTTGCATCTTTTAATAATTTTTTAATTAAAGAAATAGTATCATCACTATCTAAAATAGTAAAATTTTTCTTTAATCCAACACAATCATAATATTTTCGTAACACAGACAATCCAAAAGAATGAAATGTAGATATTTGCATATCAAATGCTCCGGCACCTATTAACTTAGA
>CANPWK010000001.1 GCA_947584105.1 uncultured Bacilli bacterium | reverse complement strand
CCTTGAGGGATAGTAAATTCTAATACTGCTTCAGTATTAGTCCCAGAATTAATTACATTAGCTACTTGCCCTGGAGCTGCTGTTGTAGTTTCACCTACTGAAACGGTAGCTGGTCCCATTGGACCTGTTGGGCCTGTTGGACCCGTTGGACCTGTTGGGCCCGTTGGACCGGTAGGCCCTGTTGGACCTACTATTGTCATTGACAAATTGGATGCATATTTAGAATCATGTTCTATTTTTTTACAAGCTTTTTTTACTAAATTTCCACAACTATTTTGATTATTATTCATATTATCCTCCTTTTCTACTTTATGATATGCAAATAATAAATTAAAACATAATTCTAAAAACTATATTAATTAAAAATTTTTATTATATTAACTAAAAAAAAAGTCTTATTAATATTAATAAGGCTTGAATTATTATAATTTTTATTTATAATTAACTAATTTTATTGTTTTTCAATTTTAAATATAACTTGATATAAATTATCTAAATTATATTCTTCTGTTTCAATTTTATATCCACTATTTTCTATAGCTGCAGAACACTTTCTAATTAAATTTATGATAGATTTAAAATCAATTGTTGGATTTATATTTTCTTTTTCTGGCATTATAGGATCATATTGTTGATTATAATCATTTACTATAATTGGTTCTGGTTTCACTTCTGATTGATAATTATTATTTTGATTTTCTTGATTATTATTTGTAGTATCAATTATTGGCGACGATTTAAACATATTGGATTGATTATTATTATATTCATTTTCATTAATTTTAATATTATTATTATTATTTTTATCATTTTCTACTATGTCAGATTGAGGTTTTATAAAAATATTATCATTTAAATTATGACTTGCTATGTTAGAATCTAAATCTAATTTTATATTATTTACATTGTTTATATTTACGTTATCATTTACTGGATTTTTGGTACTATCATCTAAAGAAATAAAATTAGAATTTATATTATCTTGCATTACTACTTGATTATCTAAATTAAAATCACTAACAGGTATTTGAGAATTATTTTTAAAAATGTCATTATTAATTGTATTTAAATCTGTATTATTTTCCTCTTGGAAAGTTGATAAATCAACTTCTGGTACTGATTTATCAGGCATTATTGGTGTAATATTTTCTTCTATTGGATTAGTACTTGGTACTTCTGGTATTTTTTCATCTTTAGTTAAAATTACATCATTAAAATTAGTTATAGTAGATTGTTGATTTTGATCTGAATTAAAATTAGTTATATTTCTATTTATTTGGTTATTCATTTGCATATTTTGATTAAATCCATTAATATTTTGAGAATATATATTATCTATATTATTGTTATTTAGATTATTCTCCATATTATTATTATTTATATTATTATTTGCATTTATATTATTATTTATATAGTTATTTGTATTATTATCTTGAGAATACTCATTATTTAAAATATTGGCATTAATATTATTATTCATTTTTTCTATCTCCTCATCCGTTTTTCTTACAGTTAATCTTTCATCAATAATTCTTTTTAATAATTCATTTTGCTTGCTTATTGACTCTAATCTTAGTAATGACCTTGCATGTCTTTCTGATATTTGTTTTTTCATTAAAGCATCTTGAACTTCATCTGACAATTTTAATAATCTTATTTTATTAGCAATTGATGATTGACTTTTTCCCATTTTGCGTGCTAACTGTTCTTGAGTCATATAGCCTATGTCTAATATTCTTTTATATGAAATAGCTTCTTCTATTGCATTTAAATCTTTTCTTTGAATATTTTCTACTACTGCTATTTCTGAACTCTCTTTATCGTTTACATCCATAACAATAGCTGGAATTTTATCATTTCCTGCTAAAATATTGGCTTTATATCTTCTTTCGCCAGCAACTAATTCGTATTTATCTCCGAGTCTTCTAACTATTATTGGATTTAGTACACCATGTTCTTTAATCGATTCTGATAACTGCAATATTTCTTCTTCATCAAAATATTTTCTAGGTTGAAATCTATTAGGTAGGATATCATTATTTTCTAATTCAATTACTTTATTAATTCCCTTGTTATCTTGCATTTTTAACTCCTTTCTATTCTTATTATTATATTACTATATTTTGGGAAATAATGCAATAGCATATTAAAATATTTTGGGAAATAAAAATCCTTTAAACTTTTATATTAAAGGATTCTTTTTTACCTCACTATATTTTCTGGGAAATATTTTTGGAGTAGATTTTTCTTTTTTTATTTTTATTAAACTTCTTTTACTATTTTCAATTGGTAATTGAAATTCTATAATATTTTCAATAGAACAATTTAATTTTTTTATTATATTTTTATATTGCAATTCATTATTAATATTTCCTTTCATTGCTATAAAATATTTCCCAACTTTAACTAAATTAATCCCCAGTTCAAGTAAAATATTTAAAGATGCAACAGCCCTTGCAGTAACTATATCATATTTTTCTTTATTACATTTGGCATATTCTTCTATTCTTATATGAATTGCTTTTATTCCTTTTAAATTTAATTCTTCAATAACAGTATTTAAAAATTTTACTCTTTTATTTAATGAATCAATTAATGTAATTTCTAAATGAGGAAAAAATATTTTTATAACAATACCAGGAAATCCTGCTCCACTACCTAAATCACATAAACTTTTTTCTTTATTTAAATCAATTATTTTACTAATTGTTATAGAATCATAAAAATGTTTTAAATATACTTCCTTTTTATTAGTTATACTCGTTAAATTAATAAATTCATTGTATTTTATTAATAATTCATAATATTTTTCCAATTGTAATAATTTATCTTCTGTTATTTCTATCCCAATTTTTTTAATCTCTTCTATAAATTTATCTTGATTCATAGAAATACTCCTTTTTTATATATATCATAATTAATGATATATCAGCTGGGTTAACACCACTTATTCTTAAAGCTTGTCCTATTGATGTTGGTCTAATTTGTTTTAACTTCTGTTTTGCTTCACTTGCTAAATTATGTATTTTATCATAATTTATATCTTCAGGTATTTTTTTATTATCTAAATTAATCATCCTTTCAGCTTCTGCTAAAGATTTCTTTATGTATCCTTCATATTTTATATTTATTTCAACTTGTTCCATTACTTCTAAACTATATTGTATATCTATGAATATTTGTAATTTTTCTATTTTTACTTCTGGTCTTTTTACTAAATTATACAGAGATATACTTTCTTTAATTTCAGATAAACCTAATTTTTTTAATTGATCATTTATTTCCTTTCTAGGAGTCAATTTAGTATTTTTTAAATACTCTGTTAAATTATTTATTTCTTTTTTCTTGACTAAAAATTTATCATACTTTTTTTTAGATACTAATCCAACATTATATCCATACTCTCTAAGACGCATATCCGCATTATCATGTCTTAAAAGAAGTCTATATTCAGCACGCGATGTCAATAAACGATATGGATCAATAATTCCTTTTGTAACTAAGTCATCTATTAAAACTCCAATATATGCCTCATTTCTCTTAAGTATTAATGGTTCTTTTCCATCCAATTTAAGTGATGCGTTTATTCCTGCAATTAATCCTTGACCTGCAGCTTCTTCGTAACCACTTGTTCCATTGATTTGACCTGCTGTATATAAATTTTTTATTACTTTAGTCTCAAGCGATTGCTTTAATTGTCTAGCATCTATGGCATCATATTCTATGGCATAAGCATATTTGTTTATTTTGGCATGCTCTAATCCAGGTAAACTATGTACCATTTTTTCTTGAATATCATAAGGCATACTTGTTGAAAAACCTTGAATATATATATCATCATAATAGATACTTTCTGGCTCTAAAAATAATTGATGTCTTTCTTTATCAGCAAAACGAACTATTTTATCTTCTATAGATGGACAATATCGTGGTCCCACTCCTTTAATATCATTAAGCCCTCCATACATGCTCGATTTATTAAGATTTTCTCTAATTATTTTATGAGTTTCCTCTGTTGTATAGATTAAATGACAAGGTATTTGAGAATTTTTATTATAATATATTTCATTATCAAAACTAAAGGTCCAATATCTATCATCACCTTGTTCTTCTTTTGTTTTAGAAAAATCTATTGAACTTTTTTCTATCCTTTGAGGCGTACCTGTTTTAAGTCTTATTATTTTAAAGCCATATTCTTTTAATTTATCACTTAGATGATTACTAGGTTTTTCTCCATGTGGACCTTTCCTAGTTCTCGTATCTCCAATTAATATATCTGATTTTAGGTATGTCCCTGTTGTAAGGATAACTATTTTACTTTCAATTTTACTGCCATCTTCAAGAATTATTCCTTTAACTGTATTATTTTCAACTATTAAATTTTCTACTATAGCTTCTTTTATTTCTAGATTAGATGTATTTTTTAATGTATTTAACATATTTTTAGGATAAGTTACTTTATCTGCTTGAGCACGAAGAGCACGAACTGCAGGTCCTTTTGCACTATTTAACATCTTTATTTGAAGTAAACTTTTATCTGCATTTCGCCCCATTTCACCACCTAGAGCATCTATTTCTCTTACAACTATCCCTTTAGCACTTCCGCCAATAGATGGATTACAAGGCATATCTGCAATATTTTTTATATTTCCTGTTACAAGTAATGTTTTATGATTAGTTCTAGCACATGCCAAACTTGCTTCACATCCAGCATGCCCTCCACCGACTATAATAACTTCATACATTTTTTCACCTCTAATCACATTTTACTAATCGATATTATACTATCTTTTTTTATATTTAACAATAAATATTTAAAATAAAAAATTAATAAAGTATAATAAATACATTATTACTGTTAATTAAATTAAATCAATATTACTTGTCTTTTTTTATATATTTATGCTATACTAGAATAGTAATATTTATAAAATGGGGTTCTAAATAAATTTAATATTAAGAATATTTATATAATTATTAAAAAGGTGAGGGCATATTAAAGATTTTTCTAATAGTAATAATGGAATAAAACGATTAAAAAAGCAGATGGAAGTTATGGGATTAATCATAATTTTTGTTAGTTATCCAATATTATTGTTTTTTGGGGTTATGACTTTATTCTCTATTATTGAAGCAGAACCACTTGGAGGAACAATATTTTTTGGCATAATAACTTTAGTTGAATTGCTTCTATTTATTTATGGTTTTGAGATATCTAATATAAATTTATCGCCTATTATAAAACATCATCCAGAAATTCTTGAACTAGTTAATAATTTGTATGACAATATAATTTTTGAAAATGATAAAATGATTGTTTCTGAATTAGCAATTGCTCCTAAATCTCGTTTAATAACAACTGTAAATAGATATGAAGTTATAGCAGTACATGTAAGCTCTTCGCTCATCATGTTAGAAACAGAAAGTAGATTAGCATTTATTAAATATTCAGGACCTAAGGATGAATTAAAAAAGTATTGTCCTAATGCTAAAATGTTAAAATTGAAAAACACATTGGCATCTTTTATTCCATATTATATATTTATTAACAAATAATTAATAGCTTATTTTAAAATTTATAATTAACTTTCAATATAATTTTATATTTTATTATTTAATAACTCTTTAAAAAAACTATTAAAAAAATATACAAATAGTATATTATTTTCCTAAACAAAATTGACTAAACAATTGATCTATGAGCTCATCTGTATATGTTTCACCTATTATTTCACCTAGAGTACTCCATATATTTTTTAAATCTATTTCAACCATATCAACAGGTATATTTTCTTCTATACCTTTTTTTACATCTTCTAATGAAATTAATGCCTTTTTTAATAAAGATATACTTCTCGCACTACTAAGATAAGTAAAATCGCTAGTATTAATTTTCTCTAATTTAAATATTTCTTTAATTTTTTTTCTTAAATCTTCTATGCCAGTATCATTTTTTATAGACATTTCAATGTAATTATCAAGTATTGATAAATCTATTTTTTTCTTTAAGTCTACTTTATTTACTATAATAATGTGATTTTTATTTTGGATTTTTTTCAAAATTTCTTTTTCTTCTTCACTTATTATTTCATTATTATTAAGTACATAAAGAATTAAATCAGCATTATTGATTAAATCTAAACTTTTTTTTACTCCTATACTTTCAACTATATCATTAGTCTTCCTAATACCTGCTGTATCTAAGATATTAAGAACTATTCCATCTATTTGAATACTACCTTCAACTATATCACGTGTTGTTCCAGCAATATCAGTTACTATTGCTTTTTCTTCATTTAAAAGTCTATTTAAAATACTACTTTTTCCTACATTAGGACTACCTATTATAATTGTTTTAATTCCTTCTTTTATTATTTTCATATCTTCAGATTTACTTAATATATTATTAATTTCAAATGATATATTTTCTACATTTTCCAAAATATTTTTATTAGTCATTTCTTCTATATCTTCATATTCTGGATAATCTATATTAACTTCTATATTGGCAAGTATTTCTATTAATTTTTGTCGCAAATTTTTAATTAATGTAGATACTTCACCATTTACTTCATTCATAGCAATTTTTCTAGCTTTTTCTGTTTTAGCATTTATTAAATCCATTACACCTTCTGCTTCTATTAAATCAATTCGTCCATTTAAAAATGCTCGTTTAGTAAATTCGCCTGGTTCAGCCAATCGACAACCATTTAAAAGCAATAACTCTAATACCTTATTTGTAATAGCTATACCATTATGTGTATTTATTTCTACCACATCTTCACGAGTAAATGTTTTAGGCGCTCTCATTACACTTATCAATACTTCATCTATTTTATTGTCTTTATCTACAATATATCCATAATTAATAGAATGATCTTGCACTTGCGATAAATCTTTACCTTTAAATATTTTATTTGTAATTTTTATACTATCCTTACCACTTACTCTTATTATTGATATTGCTCCAATTCCAGAAGATGTTGATATTGCAGCTATTGTATCATTCATATTTACCTCCAAAAAAATACTATTAACATAGTATTATTTTTCTACATAATTTATTGTTACACAGCGATTTGGTTCTTCACCAGTACTAATAGTTTCTATATTATAGTAGTTACTGGCAACATTATGAACAATTCTTCTATTAAAAGAATTCATTGGATCTAACTTAGTACTTGTTTTAGTTGCTAAAACTTCATTAATAATTTTTTTAATGTCTTGAGCAAAATATTTTTGCTTTCTTAATTTATAATTTGCTACATCTAAATTAATTCTAATATTAAAATCAATCATATTTCTAAGCACTTGTCTTATAATAGTTTGTAATGAAGATAAATTTTTACCATCTTTACCTATTAATATAGAATTATCTGTTCCTTTAATTTCAACAGTAAATATTTTATCTTCCTCATTTATATTATAATTAGCTTTAATATTCATTTTTAAGAAAAGTTCTTTTAAATATTTATCAATAAATTGAATTATTTGTTCAATTTTTACAACTTCCATTTTATAAACATTATCTTCTTGATATTCTTTACTTATTATTTCATTATCATAAATATCTAATGTATTTAGACAATTTAATCTACATTCTTCTTCTGTTTGACCTTCAAAATTATATACTTCTATCATAATTATTTACTCCTTTTCACTAACAAATTTTGAATGATTGTAAAAGTACTATTTGTAATCCAATATAATATAATTGCTGTGGACATTGAAAATGAAGTAAATAGTATTATTACTAACATAATATTAGTCATAGTTTTCATTTGTTTTTCTTGACCATTATCTAATGAGGCTCCACTATTTAATTTAAATGAAAAATAGGTTACAATACCTACTAATATAGGTAAAATTAAATATAAATAATTATTATGTGACATTCCTGATATTGGAGTTGTTGCCATATTAAATACTAGAAATTTATCTTCAAATAAAGCTGGTAATCTATATAATGATTCATAGAATGCTAGAAATAATGGGATTTGTAAAAATCCAAATATACATCCTGACATAGGATTTATACCATATTTTTTATATATCATCATCATTTCTTGACTTTTTAATGTCATAGAATCTCTATCTGTTTTATTTTTATATTTATTTTCAATCTTATTTAAATCTTTTTGAGCTAATTTTAATAATTCTGATTGTTTTGCTGCCTTTTTAGTAATTGGATATAAAATCAATCTGATAATTAATGTAACTATAATAACTGCAACACCATAATTTTTAAAAAGTTCACCAAATTTAATTATAATCCATGCTAAAGGTTTGATAAATAATGTTGTCCAAATACCTTCATATTTGCCTGAAGTCACTTTAAAATTATTACAACTAGGAAGTTTTGAAATATCCATTAGACTATTTTTTTGCTTTTTATAATCACTTTTAGTTATATCATCATTTTTAAGCTTTTTATCTAAATCTTTTATTTTGTTTTCTCTTGTTTTATTGTATAACGAAACTATATCTTTATCTGTTGGCTTACACAATATGTTAGATGGTAAAGTTTGACCTGTTTCATTATTTTTTACAATCTTTCCATCTTCATCTTTTAATTGCTTTGTACATCCTGTTAATAAAACTAAAATTAATAATATCGATAATAATTTATGCTTTTTCATTGTATTCCTCCTTAATTATATTTAATTCATTAAATGCATTAAATATATTTTTTTCTTTTTCTTTAAAACTTTTTCTTAAAAAACCTTTTTTAATTATTATAATACAATTAAAAGAATTTTGATAGTGTTTTTTATCAATTATATTTTTTACTTGTCTTTTAATTTTATTTCTTACTACAGCATTTCCAATTTTTTTGCTAACAGAAATTCCAAATTTATAGATATTATTTTCATTTTTTTCTATATATATAATAAAATCATTAAATATATAAGCTTTATTATTATGAATTATTCTTGAAAAATCTATATTTTTTTGTAATATATTTATTTTTTTAATAATTGAACCTCCTCATAAAACAAAAATCACTGCTTTGAGTGATTATTATCTAGATAATACTTTGCGACCTTTTTTTCTTCTTCTTTTTATTATATTAGTTTTAATTCTGGCCATAAAACCCATTTTTTTACTTTTTCTATGATTATTTGGTTGATATGTTCTTTTCATAAAATCCACCTCCATTACTTATAAAAATTTGGTTTGCTTTATCAATTATATATATTTTTTTTCATTTTGTCAACATTATAATATAAATACTGTAATAAAATTACAAAATAAGTTATGAACATAATTTTTTTATCTTTTTTTTATAATTTATCTATATATAATATTTTTATCAACAAAAATTTTAGTTATAAACATTAATTTTATATGTTTATAAATTATTATGTATATATTTTTTCCACAAAATATGTTGAAAATTGTTTTTTTTACTATTTTTGTTTGTTTTTTATTTCATTTTTCAACATTTTATTGTAAAATATTATTATCAAATTTAAAGAAGGTGTTTTTATGAACTTAGATAATATGTGGATAAATTTTTTAGAAAAAATAAAAACAAAGATTAGTAACATATCTTATGAAACATGGTTTAGTGAAACTAAATTAATTAATATTGATAATGGGATTGCTAAAGTATTGGTTCCTTATCATATTCATAAAAAAAATTTATCTGAAAATTATAATGAATTAATTGAAGAAACCTTCTTAGAAATTACTGGAACTAACTTTAAATTTGAATTTCTTTTAGAAGAAGAAATTAATAATAATGTTATTACATTAAATGATATCGGAGTTCCTACAAATGAAAATTTTACCACTAATTTAGATAATAGATATTCTTTTGAAAATTATATAATAGGAAAAAGTAATAAATTTGCAGCTACTAGTGCTTTAGCGGTTGCTGAACATCCAGGTAAAATGTATAATCCTTTATTTATTTATGGTCCAAGTGGATTAGGAAAAACTCATTTAATGCAAGCAATTGGTAATTATATTTTAAAAAACAGTAATAAGAGAGTTCTATATATAACTTGCGACAATTTTGTTTCTGATTTTGTAGAAATTTGTAGAAAAACAAGTGATTCAAATAATTTTGAAGCTACCAAACAGTTTAAAAATAAATATAGAGATATTGATGTTTTAATAATTGATGATATCCATAATTTAGTAGGAGCTATTTCTGCACAACAAGAATTTTTTAATACATTTAATGATTTGTATAATAATGAAAAACAGATTATTATTTCTTCTGATAGATCGCCTGATGATATAAAAAGATTAGAAGAACGTTTAAAAACAAGATTCAATTGGGGATTAACTGTTAGTATCGAACCTCCAGATTTTGAACTTAGAATGAATATAATTAATAAAAAAATAGAAAATCATGAATTAAGTGCTAATTTTCCTGAAGATGTAAAAGAATATATAGCAAGTAATTGTGTAGGGGATATCAGAAAATTGGAAGGTGCATTAACTAGAGTTTTTGCTTTCGCAACAATTATGAATGGATCTGATATTAATATTAATTTGGCAGCAGAGGCTCTAAAAGATTATTTTGTTAAAACAATAGTTGCACAAAATAATATCGAACAAGTTATGCACATAGTTAGTAGTAATTATAATGTTAGTGTTGATGATTTAAAATCTAAAAGAAGAATTAGTAAAATTACACTTCCTAGACAAATAGCAATGTATATTTGTAGAATTTATTTAAATGAAAATTTAGTAAAAATAGGTAATGAATTTGGAGGAAGAAATCATACAACTGTTATGCATGGCGTTGACAAAATAAAAAAAGAAGTTAACAAAAATGAAGATTTAAATAATGAAATCCAAAAGATGGTAAATCAAATAAAAATGTGCTAAAATAATATTTATAAACAATTTATTGACATTATAAAATTGCTTATAATAAAAGGGAAAAATATACTTTTACACATTATTAACATTAATAATAATAATATTAATATATATAAAGAGGAGGGTTTTTATGAAATTAAAAATTAAACAAAATATATTAATGGAAAATTTAAATTATGCAATTAGAGGAATATCTAATAAAAATTTAATTCCAATTTTAAATTGTATAAAATTTGATTTAAAAGAAGAAGGTTTATATTTATTAAGTACTAATAATGAATTTGCAATAAAAACATTTATACCTAGTAAGAAAATTGAAAATATTGATGAACTTGGTGAATTTGTTATATCTGGACGTTATATATATGAAATAGTAAAAAAATTGAATAATGAAATAATTACAATAGAAGAAATTATAGATTCACAAGTTTTAATAACAACTACAACATCATCATTCAAGATTAATTGTAATAAAGTAGAGGAGTTTCCTAATTTAGATTTAGAATTTGTATCAAATCCAATTTTACTTTCTAAAACATCATTTAAAACAATGATTAATCAAATTATATTTTCAACATCTAATCAAGAATCACGACCTATATTAACTGGAATTAATATAAAAATAAGTAATAATTTATTAGAATGTACAGCTACAGATTCATATCGTCTATCTAAAAAAATTATTGAATTAGATAAATCTTCAGATAATGATGTTAATATTATTGTTCCAAGTAAAAATTTAATTGAAACAACAAAAATGTTAAGTGAAGATAATGAAAAACTTGAATTGCATATATTTGCAAATAAAATTATTTTCAAAAGCAATAATATTATAATTATGTCTAGATTGATAAATGGAAATTATCCAGTAACTGATAAATTAATACCAAGTGATTTTACTTTGACTGTTAAAGTAAAGCTATTAGACTTTTATAATGCAATAGATAGGGCCTCTTTATTAACAAATGAAGAAGAAAAAAATATAATTAATTTATTTATAGATAGCAATAATGCCAAAATAACTTCCAATATTCCTGAAATAGGTAATGTAGAGGAAAATATAAAAATTATAAATAATGAAAATAAAAATTTAAATATTTCTTTTAGTTCTAAATTTATGATGGAAGCTATTAAAGTATTTGATAGTCAGGAAATAGAATTATGTTTTAATGGAGAAATAAAACCAATTATAGTAAAAAATGTAAATGATGATCATTTAATTCAACTAATATTGCCAATTAGAACATTTTAGAAAGCATTTTTGCTTTTTTTTTACAAAAAAATTATTAATTCGACATAAATTGGCATTATTCGACATATATGAGTGTTATAACAGATAACTGAAAGGGGGAAGTAGAATGAAAGAATATGAAATAAACGATTCAACACAAGCAATTATTCCTATAAATAATAGTAAAAGTATGATTTATGAAGAAGATTGTGAATATGAAGTTGCAAATTCCAGCAATAAAATTATTAAATATAATTGTAATTTTTATGGCAGTTCATATATTGGAAGATGTGAAGGGACAAAGAGTTTAACTGGAATAAAGTCAAAATTTCCAATAATAATAGAAGAAACTAGAAGAATAATCTTTTTTCCCACTTCATCAACGAGAAATCAACAATCTATGTGGATATCTTTAAATCATATTAAGGATATTATATGTGAGAACAATCAAACTTATATATTATTTAAAAATGGTAAAAAGTTATCTACATCTATTTCAGTATATTCATTAAAAAATCAATATTGTCGTGCTTCTTTGTTAAAATCAAAATTATATGATCATATTGTCAAAGAAGGATAAAAGAAATTTATAAAGGCTAAATTTCTTTTTTTATTGCTAATTTTGTGTTATAATATTTAATGTGTATAGGGATATTAATAATTTAAAAAATTTAAAATTAACCTAAAAAAATAAAAAAGAAGGTTATATTATGTATTTAAAAAAAGTAAAATTATGTAATTTTCGTAATTATTCGAAATTAACTGTTTCCTTTAATAAAGGAATAAATATTATTTATGGAAATAATGCACAAGGCAAAACTAATTTACTTGAAAGTATTTATACTCTTGCATTTACTGATACTTTTAGAAGTATTTCGATTCAAGATTTAATAAAAAAAGGTTTTAATTATTTTAATATTGAGGGGGTATTAAAAAAAGATAAATTAGATACAAATATTAAATTTACATATATTAATAATAAAAAAAATATGATAATTGATTCAAATAATATTACTAAAGTAAGTGATTATATATCTAACTTGAATGTTATTTTATTTACACCGGAAGATTTAGCAATTATAAAAGGTCCTCCTATAAATAGAAGAAATTTTTTAAATTCAGAGATATCACAATTATATAGAAATTATTATATCCTTTATAATGAATATGAAAAAATATTAAAATTAAGAAATGATTATATAAAAAATAATGTATTTAATAAAGATTATTTTGATATTTTGACAAATTATTTAATTGATAAAAATATTTTAATTTATAAATTAAGAAAAAAATTTATTAAAAAGCTAAACTTATATTGTAATAAAATTTTTTTTGATATTACAGGTTTAAATAATTTTAAAATTGTTTATAATCCAAATGTAGATTATGAAGAACATAATTTTGATAAAGAATATTATTTGAAATTTTTTCAGGCAAAATACACTTATGAATTTAAAAATGGATCTACATATTATGGAGTACATAAAGATGATTTTGATTTTTTTCTTGATGATAGTGATTTAAAATGTTTTGGTTCGCAAGGACAACAAAAATTAGCTGTGTTGACACTTAAATTATCGGAAATAGAAATTTTTAAGATGTATAAGAATGAATTCCCAATCTTATTATTAGATGATATATTTAGTGAAATAGATAATAAAAAAAATATTAATTTGTTAAAATATTTAAATAATGGTATACAGGTAATTATTACTAATGTTTCATTACAAGAAATTGATGATAGTATATTAAAAAAAGCAAAAATTTTCAATATTAATAATGGAAAATTAAAAATTCAAAGAGGTGATATAAAATGAAAGAAAATACACATTATGATGCTTCTGATATTCAGGTTTTGGAGGGATTAGAAGCAGTTAGAAAAAGACCTGGTATGTATATTGGTACAACAGATGTAAAGGGTTTGCATCATTTAGTATGGGAAATTGTTGATAATTCAATAGATGAAGCATTAGCTGGTTATTGTAATAATATTGAAATTATAATAAATAAAGATAATTCTATAACTGTAAAAGATGATGGGAGAGGAATTCCAGTAGATATCCATCCAAAAACAAAAATTTCAACAGTAGAAACAGTATATACAGTTCTTCATGCAGGAGGAAAATTTGGTGGTGGCGGATATAAAGTATCCGGTGGATTACATGGTGTTGGAGCTAGTGTTGTTAATGCACTATCATCTTGGTTAGAAGTTAAAGTTTATAAAAATGGAAAAATTCATTTTATGAGATTTGAAAATGGTGGACATCCAGTTAATCATTTAGAAATAATAGGTGATTGCGAAGAAAATCGTACTGGTACAGTAGTAACTTTTAAACCAGATCCTAATATTTTTGATACAGATATATATGACTATAATATTTTGATGTTAAGAATTCGCGAATTAGCTTTTTTAAATAAAGGATTAAGATTAACATTGAGAGATGATAGAGATGAAGAAGATACTACTGGAGAAACATTTATTTATGAAGGTGGTATTTCTGAATATGTAAAGTTTATTAATCAAGGTAAAACACCAATTCATAAAGATATTATTCATTTAGAAGGTGAAGAGGATGGAGTATTTTTTGAAGTAGCATTACAATATAATACGGGTTATAAAGAAAATATATATTCTTTTGTTAATAATATAAATACTCATGATGGTGGTACACATGAGGATGGTGTAAAAAGAGCTTTAACTAGATTAATAAATAATTATGCAAGAAAAAGCAATATTTTAAAAGAAAAAGATGAATCTTTGACCGGAGAAGATGTCAAAGAAGGCTTAACAATGATAGTTTCATGTAAACATCCAAATCCCCAATTTGAAGGTCAAACAAAAGGTAGATTAGGAAATTCGGAAGTTAGAAAATTAGCAGATAATGTATTTTCTTCAGGTTTTGAAAAGTTTTTGCTTGAAAATCCAAATGAAGCAAAACAGATTGTTGAAAAGTCAATGCTTGCTTGTAGAGCTCGTAACGCAGCAAAAAAGGCTAGAGAAATAACAAGAAAAAGTGATTTAGCTACTACAAATTTAGGATGGGGTAAATTATCGGATTGCAAAAGTAAAGATCCTAAGGTATCTGAAATATTTATTGTCGAGGGAGATTCTGCAGGTGGTTCTGCTAAAAAGGGTAGAGATTCTATGACTCAAGCAATATTACCACTTCGAGGTAAAATTCTAAATGTAGAAAAAAACAGATTAGATAGAGCTTTGGGAAATGAAGAAATAAGGTCTATTATAACTGCATTTGGTACAGGTATTGGTGAAGAATTTAACCTTGGCAAATTAAGGTATGACAAAATAATAATTATGACAGATGCTGATGTTGATGGATCACATATTAGAGTTTTATTATTGACATTATTTTATAGATTTTTTAGACCAATAGTTGAAGCAGGACATGTTTATGCTGCTCAACCACCTTTATTTAAAATAATGCATGGAAAGACAAGAAAATATGTATTAACCGAAGAAGAAAAAGAAGAATATTTAAACACTTTGCCAGATAATGTTAGACAGAGAGCGGAAATTACTCGTATGAAAGGATTAGGAGAAATGGATGCAGATGAATTAAATATAACTACAATGGATATTGAAAAAAGAATATTAAGAAGAATTACTGTAGATGATTGTGTAATGGCAGATCAAATTTTTTCAACATTAATGGGTGAAGAAGTAGAACCTAGAAGAAAATTTATTGAAGAAAATGCAAAATTTGTTGAAAATCTAGATATATAGGAGGTGAATATTAATGGAAGATAATAATGAATTAAAAGATAAAAATAATTTAGATGAAAATAAATATGGCGAAAAATTTCATGAAAGAGATAGTCTATATGAAAATAACATAGTAGAGGAAGTTCAAAAATCATTTCTTGATTATTCAATGAGTGTTATTACTTCACGTGCTATTCCAGATTTAAGAGATGGATTAAAACCAGTACATAGAAGAATTTTATGGTCTATGTTTGAAGAGGGAAATACTCCAGATAAGCCACATAAAAAATCAGCAACAACTGTAGGTTATGTAATGGGACATTACCATCCACATGGAGATGCTTCTATATATGATGCTATGGTTCGATTAGCTCAAGATTTTAATCAAAGATATATGCTTATTGATGGTCATGGTAATTTTGGTAATATAGAAGGCGATGGAGCAGCTGCTTATCGTTATACAGAAGCTAGATTATCGAAAATTTCTTTAGAATTATTAAGGGATATTAATAAAGATACTGTTGATATGGAAGATAATTTTGATGCTACTAGTAAAGAACCAATAGTTTTACCAAGTAGATTTCCCAATGTTTTAGTTAATGGATCAATGGGAATTGCCGTTGGAATGGCTACAAATATACCACCACATAATTTAGGAGAGGTAATTGATGGATGTATTGCTTATATAGATAATCCAGAAATAGATACTTTAGGTTTAATGCAATATATAAAAGGACCAGATTTTCCAACTGGAGGAGTTATTTTAGGTAATTCAGGAATTAAACAAGCATATGAAACAGGAAAAGGGACAATTACTATTAGAAGTAGGGCTTCTATTGAAGAAAATAATGGTCATAGTCAAATAATAATTACTGAAGTTCCATATGGTGTCAATACAATGGATTTAAAAAATAAAGTAGCAGAACTTGTTCATAATAAAGTAATTGATGGTATATCAGATTATCATACTGATTTAAAAGATGGTGTAAAAATAACTATTACTTTAAAGAAAGATGCAAATGCTCAAGTTATTTTAAATAATTTATATAAACATACTTCTTTTCAAATAAATTATGGAATTACATTTTTAATGTTAGATGGTCAAGTTCCAAAAACATTACCTTTAAAATCAATCATATCTAAATATATAGATTATCAAAAAGAAGTAATTATTAGAAGAACAAGATTTGAATTAAATAAATCAGAAAATAGAGTACATATTCTTCAAGGTTATAAAATAGCCTTAGACAATATCGATAGAGTTATAAAAATTATAAAAGAATCTGATTCTGATCAAGATGCTAGAGAATCGCTTATGAAAAATTTCAATTTGAGTGAAATTCAATCAAATAGTATTCTAGAATTAAAATTAAGAAGATTAACGGGATTAGAAAGAAATAAAATTGAAGAAGAGTTAAATACTTTATTAAAATATATAGATGAATTAAAATCTATTTTAGCTAGTGAACAAAAAATATTAAATATTATAAAAGAAGAATTAAATGAAATAAAACATAAATATTCAGATGAACGCAAAACTACTATAGATATGACTGCTATAGATTATATAGAGGATGAATCTCTTATTCCAGTAGAGGATATAGTAATAACTTTAACTAATAATGGTTATATAAAAAGAATTACAAGTGAAACTTATAAAACACAAAATAGAGGTGGAGTTGGAATTAAAGGAATGTCTACAAACGAAGAAGATTTTGTTGAAAAGATTATTTCAATGACAACACACGATTATTTAATGATATTTACTAATAAAGGAAAAGTATATAGGTTAAAGGGTTATGAAATTCCTACATTCAGTCGACAGTCAAAAGGTTTACCTATAGTTAATCTAATTCCTATAGAAAAAGATGAAAAAGTAAAAGCTATGTTGAATTTAAAAAATGAAGATGCTGATGGTTATATAGTCTTTGCTACAGCAAACGGATTAGTTAAAAGAACAAACGTTCGTGAATTTAATAATATTAGAACAAATGGTAAATTAGCAATTACTTTAAAAGAAAATGATGAATTAGTAGATGTTCAAAAAACTAATGGAAAAAATGAAATTATAATTGCTTCAAGTAATGGAAGAATGATAAGGTTTAATGAATCAGAAATTAGAGTTATGGGACGTACTGCTGCAGGTGTTAAAGGAATAGAAGTTGGCGAAGGTAAAGTAGTAGGTTGCGAAATTTCAAATAAAGATAAAAAAATATTAGTAGTAACTGAAAATGGTTATGGTAAGAAAACAAATGTTGAAGAATATAGAATAACTCATAGAGGAAGCAAAGGAGTTAAAGCATTAAATATAACAAATAAAAATGGAAATATAGTTTCGTTTAAGAGTGTTATTGGTAATGAAGATTTGATGATTATTACTGATAATGGAATTATTATTAGATTATCATTAAATCAAGTTTCTTTAACAGGTAGAGTTGCTCAGGGAGTTAAATTAATTAATTTAAAAGATAATCAAAAAGTCAGCACTATTACATTAATTGAACCTGAAATAGATAATGAGGAAGAGAATGTTTCACGTGAAACATTATAAATAATATAATTTAATTTAATAACAATGTTCCACATGAAACATTGTTATTTTATGTGTTGAGATTTTTATTTTTATTAATGTTTCACGTGAAACATTAATAAAAATAAAATTTAGTTGCATTATATTTAGTATTATAGTATATTATTAATGCACAACATTTATATTTGAATCAGGTCAGAATTGGAAAATAGCAGCCTTAAGAATCCCTAAATGTGTGTGCTTTTTTTATATGTTTCACGTGAAACATTGGAGGTACAATGAATTTTTATATGAAAGAAGCTATTTTGCAAGCTAAAAAAGCTTATAAAAAAAATGATATTCCAGTTGGAGCTGTAATTGTAGAAAATAATAAAATTATTTCAAAAGCTTATAATCAAAAAAATAAAAAAAATAATGCTATTTTACATGCAGAAATTATAGCAATTAATAAAGCTTGCAAAAAAAAACATACCTGGCATTTAGATAATTGTATTTTATATACAACTATGGAACCATGCATGATGTGTTGTGGAGCATTAATTCAATCAAGAATAAAAAAAATAATTTATTTAGTAAATAATGATAACTATGGATGTACATATTTATTAATTAATAGTAAAATAAAAGTTGAAAAATGTAATTATGACAATGAAATGGTTGATTTGTTAAAAAAATTTTTTAAAGTAAAAAGAAAAAAATCAAATGTTTCACGTGAAACATCATAACAAAAAAATAAAACAATGTTCCACGTGAAACATTGTTATTAAATTATATTATATTATTTATAATGTTTCACGTGAAACATATTAGGAGGTAAAAAATGTATCAAGCATTATATAGAAAATATAGACCATCCAATTTTGATGAAGTAGTAGGGCAAAAAGTTATTGTCACAACTTTAAAAAATGCAATTTTAAACAATCAAATTTCACATGCTTATTTATTTTCTGGACCACGCGGGACAGGAAAAACAACAATTGCTAAAGTTTTAGCTAAGACTATTAATTGTGAAAAGTTAGTTGATTATTGCCCTTGCGATAATTATAATAGTTGTATTAATATTAATAACAAAAAAAATATTGATATTATAGAAATAGATGCTGCATCTAATAATGGAGTAGAAGAAATAAGAGAATTAAAAAATAGTGTTAATTTAGTACCAAGCGAAAGTAAATACAAGGTATATATAATTGATGAGGTACATATGTTAACTATATCAGCATTTAATGCCTTATTAAAAACATTAGAGGAACCACCTAAACATGTTGTTTTTATTTTAGCAACAACAGAAATTCATAAAGTACCAGAAACTATTAAATCTAGATGTCAGAAATTTGAATTTAAAAAAATATCTAATGATGATATTGTTATAGGGTTAAAAAAAATTTGTAGTAAAGAAAATATAAGCATTAATGATGAGGCATTATATTTGATTTCAAAATATTCTAATGGAGGAATGAGAGATGCTGTTAATTTATTAGATCAAGTAGCAGCATATTCAAATAATAATATTACAATAAATGATATTAATGAAATATGTGGAAATATTTCACGCGAACAAATGTATGAATTGATTCAATCTCTTTTTCAAAGTAAAATTGACATAACACTTAATTTAATAGATAAATTTGATAGAGATGGAAAAAATCTATTAATATTATTTAATAATATAATTGAATATTTAAAAGATTTATTAATATATATTAATGTTAGTAATTATTTTAAGGACGATAATTTGCTAAATGAATATAAACATTTAGCTAATCTTGTTAATGAAAAAAACATATATGAATATATTAAAATATTATTAGAATATTCTAATAATATGAAATATGAAAATAATAAACTTTTGTTAGCAGAATTGGCCATCATAAAAATATTTAATATTAATCAAAATATTTCCCAAAATAATAATTTAGATAATATTAAAAAGAAAAATAATGATTTACTTATTAAAGAAAATAAATCTAAAAATGTTGAAAAAGTTGATAATATAAATAATATAGATATAAAGAAATTAGATAAATTAAAAAAAATAAGAGTTAATAATGCATTAGCAAATTTTAATAAAAAAGATTTAAATGAATTTAATACAAAATTAGAAACAATTAATTCGTTGTTGATGAATCCAGATTATAGCAAATATGTATCTTTAATTCTTGATGGTAGTTTAAAAATAAAAGGCAATGAATATTTGGTTTTTGTTTATGAAAATAATCAAATGTCCTTAATATTTAATAGTGAATTAGAAAAAATTGAAAAATTATTTGTGAATCAATATCATCAAGATTTTAAGTTAATTGCAATAGATAATAACGAATGGAATATTTATAAAAAAGATTTTAATGAAAGCTTAAAAAATGGAAATAATAAATATCAATTTATTGAAGAAAATCCTGAATTATTGAAATTTTTAAAAAAAGAAGAAAGTAAAATAAAGAATAATGATATTGACAATTTATTTAGTGAAATAGTACAATATGAATAGGAGGAATGAATATATGAATATGCAAGCAATGCTAAAACAAGCTCAAAAATTAAAAAGTGAAATGGAAAAAACTCAAAATGAAATTAATAATATGAAATTTGAAGGAAATTCTTCATTGGTTAGTGTTATAGTGGATGGAACAAAAAAAGTTTTATCTGTTACAATAAAATCTAGTGATTTGGATAAAGATGATATAGAAATGCTTGGAGATATGGTTACTATTGCAATCAATGAGGCAATGGATAAAGTAGATAAAATTATAGAAGAGAAAATGGGACCATATACTAATGGTATGCCAGGATTATTTTAATGAAATATCCTGAAACAATCCAAAATTTAATTGAGTGTTTTAAAAAATTCCCAACAATAGGTGAAAAATCAGCAGAAAGGTTGGCATTAGCTACATTAAATTTAAATGATGAAGTTATTAATTTACTAAGAGAATCGTTAGAAAATATAAAAACAAAAATAAAAAGATGTTCTATTTGTAATAATTACACAGAAAATGATATATGTGAAATATGTAATGATAAGAATAGAAATAAAAATATTTTATGTATTGTAGAAAATCCAAAAGATATTATTCAAATAGAAAAAAATCGAATATATGATGGATATTATTATGTTTTACCTAATTTAATTTCCCCATCAAATGGATACGATCCTTCTAGTTTTGATATAGAGGGAATAAATAATATTATTATGGGAAATAATGTTAAAGAGGTTATAATAGCTATTAAACCTACTGTTGAAGGAGAAACTACTGCTTTATATATATCTAAGTTGTTAAAAAAGAATGATTTAGTTATTTCAAGAATAGCATTAGGTATACCTATTGGAGCAGAAATTGATTATGTTGATTCTTTGACCTTAGAAATGGCAATGGAAAATAGAAAAATAATAAATTAACAGTAATTATTTTAAAATAAAAGCATATTTTTTTATAGGTGAAATATATGCTAAAAAAATTTCTAGTATTGTTGAAAAGAATTATTTTCAGTTCTTTTTTGTTATATGGATATAATATGATCGTTAATCCTTTAAATTTAATGATACCAATCAATATTATTACAATAGGTGCTTTGACGATTTTTGGAATTCCAGCACTAATGAGTTTTATTTTAGTTTATTTAATTGTATTTTAATATTCATAGTTAAATTATGTTAGATAGTTATATTGAAAATCAAAAAGTAGCATATAGCATTGTTAAAAATGCTATTAATAATGACAAAATATCACATGCTTATTTGATAGAAACAAATGGTAATAAAGATGGAATTAACTTTGCGATATCTTTTGCAAAGGCTTTATTGTGCCCAAACTTATATACTAATAGTAGTAAATGTGGAAATTGTAAGCAATGTAAAACTATTGATGATAATAATTTTATAGAACTTGATATAATTGATACAGATGAAATATGGATAAAAAAAGAAAAAATAGAATCTTTACAAAACATTTTTAAATTTAAACCTATAATTGGCCATAAAAAAATATATATAATCAATGATGCTGATAAAATAAAAGAATCCCTTGCAAATACTTTATTAAAATTTATAGAGGAACCAGAAGAAGGAATAATTGCAATATTAGTTACAGAAAATAGAAATAAGATTATTGACACTATATTATCTAGATGTCAAATTGTTAGTTTAAATAAAAAAAATGATTTTCTAGATAATAATATAAATGAGATGTATGATGAAAATATTTTATTAATGTGTATTAAATTTATAAATTATTTTGAAAAAAATGGATTAGAAACAATACTTTATACAAATACTTTATTTCATAATTATTTAAATGAGCGTAAAGATTATGAAGTTGCATTCAACATTATTTTATTGTATTATAAAGATGTTCTAAATTTTATGTTATATAAGCAATTAAATTTATTTAGAGATTATGATATTTATGTTAAAGAGATAATAAATATCAATAATATAAATAAATTATTAAAAAAAATAGATTTAATTATTTATTTAAAAAATATTATAAAGAATAATGTTAATATTAATTTATTAACTGATAAATTAATAATATCATTAAAGAAGGTGTAAATATGATAAAAGTAGCTGAACTTAAATTAGATTTATACGATACTAAATATTATGCTCAAATTAATAATTATAAAGTCAAATTGAATGATTCTTTAATTATAGAAACAAATATTGGTACATTTTTAGCAAAAATAATTGCTATAAAAAAATATAATAAATCTAAAGTAAATAATAATCTTTGCAAAATAATTAGAATTGCAAATGATAAAGATAAAAAAATTCATAAAAAAAATAATATTATTTCCCAACAAGCTTTTATAAAATGTAGGGAACTAATAAAAAAATATAATTTAAACATGAATTTAATTAATTCAATTTATACTTTTGATAGAAAGCAATTAATATTTAAATTTACTTCAGATGAAAGAGTTGATTTTAGAAATTTAGCTAAAGAGTTGGCTAATATATATAAAACAAGAATTGAATTAAGACAAATTGGAGTAAGGGATAAAGCAAAAGAAATTGGTGGATGTGGTCAATGTGGACAAGAGTTATGCTGTAAAAGATTTTTAAATGACTTTAATTCAGTATCAATAAATATGGCCAAAAATCAAAATATTGCTTTAAATCCAAATAAAATTAATGGAATATGTGGAAGATTGTTATGTTGTTTAAAGTATGAAGATGATTGTTATAAAAAATATCGCAAAAATATGCCTTCTTTAGGAAAAACAGTGAAAACAGAAGAGGGAACTGGTAAAGTAGTAAATGTTGATATATTAAAAAGAAAATATTGGGTAGAAATAGAAGATAATAGAGTTATTGAGTGTATATTAGATGAAAGTATTAAATAATTTATTAAATTATAAAAATATTAAAATATATCAAGATAATGAAATGTTTTGTTTTTCACTTGATTCGGTATTATTACCTAATTTTGTAACGCTTAATAAAAAAATAAGTAAAATACTTGATATAGGTTGTGGTAATGGAGTCATACCTTTAATACTTTCGACTAAAACAGATGCTAAAATTATAGGTGTAGAAATTCAGAAAGATGTCTTTAATTTAGCTAAAGAATCAATAAAAATTAATAACCGAGAAAATCAAATAACAATAATCAATCAGGACATAAATGATTATTATAAAGAATGTGAAACTGATACTTTTGATGTTATAACATCAAATCCTCCGTTTTTTAAATATAAAGAAACATCTAATATAAATAAAACAGATTTTAAAACTATTGCACGTCATGAGATAAAACTAAATTTAGAGCAATTATTTATTATTGCTAAAAAATTATTAAAGAATAATGGAGTTATATCTATAGTAAATAGACCAGAAAGATTTGTAGAAGTAGTTGAATTAATGAAAAAAAATAGTATAGAACCGAAGAGGGTAAGGTTTGTCTATCCTAAAAAAAATATGGGTGCTAATATAATGCTTATTGAAGGTGTAAAAAATGGAAAACCAGGATTAAAAATATTACCTCCTCTTTATTCACATTTAGAAAATGGAGAATATACTTTAGATATTAAGAAATATTTTGAATGATTTCATATAAAAAGGAGAAAGTTATGAAAGAAAAATTATTAAATTTAATGAAAAATGCATATGCAAAATATTCTAATTTTCCTGTTGCAGCAATAGTTATTACAAAGGATAATAAAGAATTTTCTGGAGTCAATGTAGAAGATGCAAGTTATCATGCCGGTTCGTGTGCAGAAAGAGTTGCACTTTTTTCAATGATAACAAGTGGATATAAGAAAGGAGATATTAAAGAAATAAATATAATGACCTCATCTAAAAATATAGCTACTCCTTGCTTTGTTTGTAGGCAAATGATATCAGAATTATGTGATTTAGATACAAAAATTAATTGTTATAACAATAAAGGAGATTTAAAAACCTTTACAGTTGCCTCTTTATGTCCACATCCATTTAGTAGTGATGATTTAAAAAGGTGATAGAATGTCACAAAAAAGTTATGATAACTCTCCTTCATTATATTTGATACCTACACCTATTGGTAACATGGAAGATATAACTATTAGAGCAATAAATACATTGAAAAAGGTAGATGTTATATTTTGTGAAGATACAAGAGTAACAGGAGAATTACTTAAATATTATGATATAAAAAAGAAATTAATATCTTCACATGAATATAATGAATCAAGAAACAAACAAAAATTATTAGAATATTTTCAAAAAGGTTTTAATGTAGGACTTGTAAGTGATAGAGGTACACCTATAATAAGTGATCCTGGATATGTACTTGCAAAATTTGCAATAGAAAATGGATATAATGTTATAAGTCTTCCTGGAGCAACCGCTTTGGTTCCAGCACTTACATCATCTGGGATATGTCCAATGCCATTTTATTATTATGGATTTTTAAAATCACAGGATAGTGCAAGAAAAAAAGAATTAGAAATGTTAAAAAATATAGAGGCAACTTTAATAATTTATGAAACACCACATAGAATAAAAAAGGTATTAATAGATTTGGGAAATATTTTGGGAAATAGGCAAATATCTATTTCCCGGGAAATAACTAAAAAATTTGAGGAAATATATAGAGGAACAATAGATGAATTAATTAAAGAAAATAATTCTTATAAAGGAGAGCTTGTAATAGTAATTGAGGGAAATAAGAATATTCAAAAATATAATAATTTGAATATAAAAGAACATATTGATTTTTATTTAAAAGACGGCATTAGTGTTATGGATGCAATTAAGATAGTTGCAAAGGAACGTGGAATGAAAAAAAGTGAAGTATATAATTTATATCATATTAAAGAAAAGAAGTGATTTATGAAACTAATAGTGGGATTAGGCAATCCAGGAAAAGAGTATAATAATACAAGGCATAATGTTGGATTTATGTGCATAAATAAAATTGCAGATTACTTTAAAGTAAAAGTTGAATCAAATAAATTTAATGGTTTGTATACTAAATTTAAGTATAATGGTGAAAAAATAATATTATTAAAACCTCAAAAATATATGAATTTATCCGGTGAAGTCATAAGAGATTATGTTAAATTTTTTAAGATAGATATAAATGATATATTAATTATATGTGATGATTTAGATACAAAACTTGGAAAATATAAGTTGAAATATAAGGGATCTAGTGGTGGGCATAATGGTCTTAAAAATATAGAATTAAATTTGTCAACAAATGAGTATAAAAGAATTAAAGTAGGAATATCTAATGATAAAAATAAAGATACAAAAGATTATGTATTAGGTAATTTTAATAGTGATGAATTATTTTTTATTAATCAAGTAGTAGAAAAAATACCAAATATAATAGAAGATTATTTAACATTGCCATTTGATAATTTAATGAATAAATATAACTAATGATACCTTTGAGTATCATTTTATTGGCTAAATTAAATGTAAAATAAGTAACACTACATTTGAAAGGAGAAATCTATGAAATTTTTAAATAGTATATTAGGTGATATGAATGATAATATTATATCGGGATTAACTACAGAACTAAAAGGAATTTATATATATGAAAAATATAAAAAAGAAAATAAAAGTATATTATTATTAAGTTCAACAATATATGAAGCAAATAAATTATATCAAACAATACTTAATTATACTAATAAGGTTTCTCTTTTTCCAATGGATGATTTTTTAACAAGCGAAGCACTTGCAATAAGTCCTGAATTTAAATTTACTAGATTAGATACTTTAAGCAAAATACTAAAAGAGAAAAGAATAGTAATATCTAATTTAATGGGGTTCTTGAGATATTTACCAGATCCTAATGAATATAGAAATTCAACTTTAGTTTTAAATAAAGATGAAGATATCAATATGAACGATATAGTGAAAAGATTATATAAAATAGGTTATAAAAGAGAATCGTTAGTAAATAAAACAGGAGAAATAGCCGTAAGAGGTTTTATTATAGATATCTTTCCTATAAATTATTCTAATCCTATAAGGTTAGAGTTTTGGGGAGATCAGATTGAGAGAATCAGTGAATTTGATGTTGATACCCAAATTTCTAAATTGCAAATAGAAAAAGTGCAAATAGATCCAGTAACTGAATTTATAGTAGAAAATAATTTAGAGATAGAACCAAAACAAAGGGAAATAGTAAAATATATTAAGCCTTTTTCCATCTTGGATTATTTAAATAGTCCAATAATTATATACGATGATAAGAATAGTATTTATAATAATTATAAATTATTAATAGATGAAATAGAAGAATATAAAAAAACAAATGAAATAGATAAAAAAACTAATTTTATGTTTGAATTATTGCCTTCATATAATTATGAAGAAATAGAATTTGTACCTTTTGATAATAAAATAAATTTAAATAAAAATAAATTCCAAGCATTTGATTTAGAAAATTTTAAAGGTGGCAAAGAAGAAATTATTAAAAGATTTAAACAATATATAAAAGATGGTAAAACTATTATCGTATGTTTATCTGATCGATATAAATTAAATAAGATTTATGAAGAATTAAATGGTATGAATTTAATTATAACAGATATAGATAATATAATAGACAATCAAATAAATCTAGTAGTAAAAAAAATAAATAATGGTTTTGTAATACAAAATTTTGTGGTTGTTTCTGAAAAAGAATTATTTAATAAGAAAGAAAATATTACATCATATAAATCGAATTTTAAACTAGGATCAAAAATTAGAGACATCAATAAATTGAATATTGGAGATTATGTAGTTCATTATACCCATGGAATAGGTATTTATAAAGGTATAAAGACTCTTACAAAAAACGGTTTAAAAAAAGATTATATTACTGTTGAATACAAAGATTCTGATAAATTATATATTCCAGTGGAAAAATTAGAATTAATAAATAAATATTCATCAAATGAAGGTATAATTCCTAAAATTAATAAATTGGGCGGTACTGAATGGATAAAAACTAAATTAAGAATAAAGAAAAAAATAGAAAATATTGCAGGAGATTTATTGAAATTGTATTCAGAAAGAGAAACTGCTATTGGTTATGCATTTTCGAAAGATACAGAAGAGCAAAGAGAATTTGAAAAAAGTTTTCCTTATAAAGAAACAGCAGATCAATTAAAGGTAACTGAAGAAATAAAAAAAGATATGGAAAAGAAAATACCAATGGATCGTTTGCTTTGTGGAGATGTTGGATATGGAAAAACTGAGGTTGCTTTTCGTGCTATATTTAAAGCAATAATTTCTAATAAACAGGTAATGTTTTTATGTCCAACAACAATACTTTCTCGACAACATTATTTAAATGCTCAGGAAAGATTTAAAGAATTTCCAGTTAGAATAGAATTACTAAATAGATTTGTTCCAATAAAGAAACAACAACAAATTATAGATGATTTAAGTAACGGAAAAGTAGATTTGTTAATTGGGACTCATAGAATACTAAGTAATGATATTAAATGTAAAAGATTAGGATTACTTGTTGTGGATGAGGAACAAAGATTTGGAGTTAAGCATAAAGAAAAAATTAAGGAATATAAAAATAATATAGACGTTTTAACCCTTAGTGCAACTCCAATACCGCGTACTTTACAAATGTCTTTAGCCGGTGTTAGAAGTTTATCTTTAATAGAAACTCCACCTATTGATAGATATCCAATACAAACTTATGTATTAGAAGAAAATCAAAATGTTATAAAAGATGCAATTTATAAAGAATTGGCAAGAAATGGGCAAGTATTTATCCTATATAATAATATAGAAGACATGACAAATAAATTGGTAACTTTTCAAAATCTTGTACCAGAAGCTCGAATAATATGTGGCCATGGAAAAATGAAAAAACAAGAGTTAGAAGATATAATGTATAAATTTATAAACAAAGAATATGATGTTTTACTTTGTACAACTATAATTGAAACAGGAATTGATATTCCAAACGTTAATACATTAATAATTATTGATGCTGATAAATATGGTTTATCTCAATTATATCAAATTAGGGGTAGAGTAGGTAGAAGTTCTAAAATTGCTTATGCATATCTAATGTATAATAAGGGAAAAATATTATCAGATATTGCTAAAAAAAGACTTAATGTTATAAAAGAATTTACCGAACTTGGTAGTGGCTTTTCGATTGCAATGCGTGATTTGTCAATAAGAGGCGCAGGAGATATATTAGGTCAGGAACAATCAGGATTTATTGATAGTGTAGGTGTAGAGTTATTTTTAAATATGTTAAATGAAGAAGTTAACAAATTAAAAGGTTTAAAAGTTGAAAATAAAGAGATAAATGAAAATCCTTTAATTGAAGTGGAAACAACTATCGATGATAAATATGCAAAAGAAGAAGAATTAAAAATAGAAATTCATCAAATGATTAATAAGATTGATTCTATTGAATCTTTAGAAAAAACTAAAAAAGAATTAACAGATAGATTTGGTGTTCTTGATGATAATATTGTGATATATATGTATGAAGAATTATTTGAAAAAATCATTAAAAGTGTAGATATTAAAAATGTTCAGCAAACTAAAAATTTTATTGCAATAACTTTATCAAAGTCTTTAACGAAAGAAATAGATGGAGAAATTCTTTTCTTAGATTTAATGAAATTAACACGCAAATTTAGATTTTCTATGAAAAATGAACAATTAATTATAAATCTTGATATAGTAAATTTAGATAAGCATTTTATATACTATTTAATAGATATGATAGATATCATAAAAAAATCCATCAAAAAAAAGAAAATAGAGTAATTAATAAATAGTATAAAATTCCATATTTCTAGAATAAAAAAAACCTTTTTTTCCACAATATAATTAGAAAGAGAGGTAATATGAAATCAACTGGAATAATAAGAAGAATAGATGAGCTAGGAAGAATTGTAATACCTAAAGAAATTAGAAAATCTTTAAGATTAAGAGTTGGTGAAAATATAGAAATATTTGTAGAAAATGAAAGAATTATATTAAAAAAGTTTTCTATAATGAATAGAATTAATGATCTAGCTCAAGAATTAACTGATGCTATGTATAGTTTTATGAAATATAATATCATAATAACAGATTTACATAAAATAATAGCATGTAGTGGTCCATTAAAAAAAAGTTTACTTGATAAAAATATAAGCGAAGAAATAGCATCAAAAATAGAAAAAAGAGAAAAAATATTTGAAGGATTTAAAAAAGAATTAAAAGTAACTGAAAAGGAATTATTTAATTGTACTTATATTACTAATCCTATAATTAAGGATGGAGAAACTATTGGAATGATATTAATTTTTTCAACAGAAGAAAAATTGAATATAGATCAGATGCACATAGTTGAAATTGTCTCATCTTTTATAACTAAGTATCTTGAAGAATAAATATTTGTGTGTTATAATAAAACGCGAAAGAGCGTAATATTGGAATATAAGAATAATAACGCTATAGTGGTTATTTTATTGAAATTGGAGGAATTATGCAGAAAAAATTTTATATATCAACTGCAATTGCTTATACATCATCAAAACCACATATAGGAAATACCTATGAAATAGTTTTAGCAGATGCAATAGCACGATATAAAAGACTTTTAGGTTATGATGTATATTTTCAAACTGGAACTGATGAACATGGGGAAAAAATAGAATTAAAGGCAAAAGAGCAATCATTAAATCCTCAAGAATATGTTGATAAAGTTTCAATGGAAGTGAAACAAATATGGGATATTATGAATACTAGTTATGATAAATTTGTTAGAACAACTAACCCACATCATAAAATAATAGTCCAAAAGATTTTTAAAAAATTATATGATCAAGGGGATATATATAAAGGAAAATATGAGGGATTATATTGTACCCCATGTGAATCTTTTTTTACGGAGTCACAATTAGTTGATGGCAAATGTCCTGATTGTGGTAGGGAAGTAAAAAAAGCTAGTGAAGAAGCTTACTTTTTCAAATTAAGTAATTATTCTGATAGGCTTGTTAAATATATAAATGATCATCCACAATTTATACAACCAGAAAGTCGAAAAAATGAAATGATAAATAATTTTATTAAACCTGGATTGCAAGACTTATGTGTGTCCCGTTCTTCATTTGATTGGGGAATACCAGTATCATTTGATGATAAACATGTTATATATGTATGGATTGATGCTCTTAGTAATTATATAACGTTTTTAGGATATGATCCTGATGGTAGTAGTGAGAAATTTGAAAAGTATTGGCCAGCTGATATTCATTTAATAGGTAAAGATATTTTAAGATTTCATACTATTTATTGGCCAATTATGCTTATGGCTCTTGATTTACCATTACCAAAGAAAATTTTTGGGCATCCATGGTTATTAATGGGAAAAGAAAAAATGAGTAAATCTAGAGGAAATATTGCATATGCAGATGATTTAGTAAATAAATATGGTGTTGATGCAGTAAGGTATTATATGTTACATGAAATTCCATTTGCTAGTGACGGCATATTTACAGATGAACTTATAACTGAAAGATATAATTCTGATTTAGCTAATATTTTAGGTAATTTAGTAAATCGTACTATATCAATGGCAAAAAAATATTTTAACGGTGTAGTACCAGAACCTAATACCAAAGAAAAGGTAGATGAAGAATTGATAGATTTAGTTTTATCTGCCCGTGATAAAGTTGATACTTATATGGAAGATTATCATATAGCAAGTGCAATAGATGCAGTATTTGATATATTTAGAAAATCTAATAAATATATTGATGAAACTATGCCTTGGAATTTAGCTAAAGAAGGTAATATAGAAAGATTAAAAACCGTTATATATAATTTACTTGAAGCAATCAGAATAGGAGCAGTTTTATTAAGTCCATTTTTACCAGATACATCCATGAATATATTAAAACAGTTAAATACTGAGAATAATTCTTACGATTCTATCAAGGAATTTAATGGTTTAGATTATGATATTAAATTGAATGATCCAACACCATTATTTGTAAGAATTGATAAAAGTGTCAATTAATGTGTAAAATGTAGGAAAAAGTCGAATGAAATAATCAAAATCTCTTTGTATTTTGTTAAATATTGTGATATAGTTAACAAGGATAAGGAGAGAATGTATGACAACAGATAATAGTGGTAAGTTGTTACTCATAATGCTTGTAGCAACTATTACCATGTGTTTAATTGGAAGTTTTGTTGTTAGTTTAGATATAGTAGATTTTATTTATTTAATTGTGTTATATGTTTATATATTTTTATGTATTAAAGCACAAAAAGACTAAAAATTATACTTATATTATGGTATAATTTTTTTGTGGAGGTAATTATGATTATTGATACACATTGTCATTTAGATAGTTTAAATAATATAGAAGAGGCAATAAATGAATTTGATGGGATAATAATTACAAGTGGATATGATAATAAATCTAATTTGAAAGTACTTGAACTTGTAAACAAGTATCCAAATGTATATGGTACTTTAGGAATTCATCCAGAGGAAGCTAATAATAACTATGATATTAATATTATAATTGATAATTTAGATAATAAAAAAATAGTTGGGATAGGAGAAATTGGTTTAGATTATCATTATACTAAGGAAAATAAGGAACAGCAAAAAGCTTTATTTAGATTACAATTGGATATAGCTAAAAAATATAATAAACCAATAGTCGTTCATAGTAGGGATTCTATTTTAGATACATATAATATATTAAGTGAATATAAATTAGAAGGAGTAATTCATTGCTTTTCTTCTAGTATTGAAATGGCTAAAAATTTTATTAAATTAGGATATAAAATTGGTGTTGGAGGGGTTTTGACATTTAAAAATGGTTATAAGTTACGTGATGTTGTAAATAGCATTGATATTAGTGATATTGTTCTTGAAACAGATAGCCCTTATATGTCACCAGAACCATATAGAGGAAAAGAGAATGTTCCTAAAAATATTTACTTGACACTCAAAAAATTATCTGAAGTAAAAAATATTAATATTGATGAATTATCAAATATAATCTATAAAACATCAATTAAATTATTTTCAATTAAATCACTAATTTGACTAATATGTATATATGTGTTACAATAACAATTGTCATTAGATGACGCTGAGGTGAAAAGATGAATTTAAAAAAAATGTCAGCTTTAGTTACTTCGGGATTATTATTTTTAATAGTTTTAATGGTAGTTATTAACACTGTTTCAATTATTTCAAAAAAATCAAAGGAAAAAGTAGCAATGATATTAAATTATAAGATAAAACCTAAAGATATGGTTGCATCTTATAATTATTTGGAAATTAAAGTTGAACCTGTAAAAGAAGAAAAAATAGAGGATAAAAAAGAGGTTGAACAACCAAAGGAAGAAGAAATTGATACTGCTCCATTAAAAGATGAAGCTATATATGTTGGTAAAATTACTGCATATGGTGCTGATTGTGCAGGATGTAGTGGGTTAGGCAATCTTGCTTGTCCAACAAAGAATGGAAATAAGTATAGTTTAGCAAACGATGGAGAATATTATTCAGATTCAGAGTTTGGATCTATTAGAATAATAGCAGCAGATTTATCCAAATTTCCTTGTGGAACTGTTGTTAAAATAACACATAATAAATTAGGAGAATTTTATGCAGTTGTTTTAGATACAGGAGCTAGCATGCAAAATGCTAGTGCTAGAGGTGAAGTATGGATGGATTTAGCTTTTAAGACTGAATCTGATCCAGAAATATATTCTGTAACTAGCAGCAATACTACATTTGCAGTTCAAAGATGGGGATGGTAATCCCTTTTTTATTAACAAAAATGTTCATAACTATGGAGGATAATTTATGAAATATTCACCAAACGAATTAAAAAAGACAATTAATGATAATAAATTTAAATTTAAGAAGAAATATGGTCAAAATTTTATTGTTGATGAAAATGTTATCAACAAAATTGTGGATAAGTCGCAAATCGATTTAGATACTTTAGTAATTGAGATTGGTCCTGGAGCAGGATCATTGACATATTATTTAGCAAAACGATCAAAACAAGTTATATGTTATGAAATAGATAAAGAAATTAAACCTATATTGGAAGATAATATAAAAGAATATAATAACGTACAAGTAATTTATGAAGATTTTTTACAAGCTAATGTTAAAGAAGATATTAAAAAATATAACTATAGCAAATTATATTTAGTAGCTAATTTACCTTATTATATAACGACACCTATTATTACTAAAATTATAGAAGATAAAATACCAGTGGATAAAATGGTATTTATGGTTCAAAAAGAAGTAGGAAATAGGTTTAAAGCCAATGTTAATAGTAAAGATTATAATTCATTATCAATATATTTAAATTATTATTTTGATATAAGGAAATTAATGGATGTTAATAGAAATGTTTTTATGCCTATTCCTAATGTTGATAGTATTGTATTAGAGTTTGTAAAAAAAGATAAATTATTGACTGTATATGATATTGATCTATTCTTTAAATTAGTAAGAGATAGTTTTAAACAAAAGCGAAAAACGTTAAAAAATAATTTAAAGGAATATGATTTAGTAATTATAAACAAAGTTTTGCACAATTTTGATTATAACATTTCTTTTAGAGCCGAACAAATCCCTATAAATGTGTTTATAGAGATTGCAAATACGCTATCTGAAGCTAAAAAATAGTAAATTATTCACAAAAATGTGTATAACTTGAATATATATTTCTTTTTTGCACAATATTAAATAGGAGGCAAAATGAAATATATACCATATTTTATAATAATTTTTCTATTATATGTAGGAATTACAAATGCTCTTAAAACTAATAATATGATTCCTGATGATGCAATTAGGGTAAGAGTTATTGCAAATAGTAATAGTGATTATGATCAAGATATAAAAATGTCTGTTAAAAATGTTGTTACAGCTGATATGTATAAATTATTAAAAAATGTTAAAGGTGTTAATAATGCTAGAGATACTATCAAAAATAATTTAGAATATTTAAATAAGGACATAAATAGTTTATTAAAAGAAAAAAATTATTCATTAGGTTATGATATTAATTTTGGTTATAATTATTTTCCTAAAAAATTTTATAAAGGTGTAGAATATAAAGATGGTTACTATGAATCTTTAGTTGTAACTTTAGGAGAAGGAAAAGGGGATAATTGGTGGTGTGTGTTATTTCCACCAATATGCATGATTGAAGCTAGTGACAATGATGATGTTGAATATACTACTTTAGTAAATGATTTATTTAGTAAATATTTTTAATTTGTTTCATACCATGAACTAGGTGATTGGTGTGAATTTTTTTTTAATATTGATAATTGCAATTAGTTTAAGTATGGATGCATTTAGTTTAGCTCTGGCGTATGGGACACTTGATAATAATAAAAAACAAATATTTACTTTATCACTAATAGTTGGTATATATCATTTTTTTATGCCATTACTTGGTTTTTTCTTAGGCAATAAAATATTGTCTATTTTTACTATTAATAATAATTATTTAGTCAGTATAATATTAGTATTTATTGGACTAGAAATGATTATAGATACTTTAAGAAATTCTGATAAAATGTGCAAAATGAAATTTATTCAAATGTTAATATTTGGTTTTTCAGTTAGTATTGACAGTTTTTCTTTAGGAATAGGTTTAAATTCCTTAACTAATAATGTTTTTATTGCAAGTTTAACTTTTTCTTTAATTAGTTTTTTATTTACTTTGTGTGGTTTATATATAGGTAAAAAAATTAATCAAATATTGGGTCGAGTATCGACATTAATTGGAGGCTGCATTTTAATATTAATAGCTTTTCTATATATATTATAAATGACAATAAATTGTAAAAATTGTATATAAGCTCAAATTTTAAAGTAAACGCAACTTTTTAAGGTTAAATGCAACTTACAGTGTGATGAAAAGTTAGTAACAAATAA